>NZ_VMLO01000028.1:0-6502 GCF_013276735.1 Streptococcus sp. 1559 | reverse complement strand
TGCGGCTAGCTTCCTAGTTTGCTTTTTGATTTTCATTGAGTATGAATCTTACCATATCATCTATGTGATAAATCGGTAACTCGAATAACTTGGTCCACTTGCTCCCAAATCAGAGGATTGTGGGTCGCAATAATAATGGTCCGATTCGGATTTTTTAAAGATTCTAGGATAGAAAGTAATTCCTCAGAGTTTTTGGGGTCTAAGGAAGCGGTTGGTTCATCTGCCAGAATCAAAGGTGGATCCTTTAAAATTATCTTCGCTAGTGCAACACGTTGTGCTTCTCCTCCTGATAATTCAAAGATAGGTTGCTTTAAATCCAAATAAGAGAGGTTAACACGGTTTAGAGCTTGTTTCATCAAAGAGATTTTCTCTTTTTCTTTCAACTTTTTACCAACTAAACCCAGATTGAGGTTCTCTTTGACGGTTTGGCTTTCAATTAAGCCAAAATCTTGAAATAGATATCCTAAGTAATCTCTAAAGAAAACAGAAGGCTTGATGTCCTTAAGAGAGGTGCCATCATAGATAATTTGCCCTTTGTCATATGACTCTAATCGTCCAATCATATTCAAGAGTGTTGTCTTACCACAGCCACTTGTACCGATTAAGGCATAAATTTTCCCACCTTCAAAATGAAGATTCGTATCTGAAAATAGCTGACGGCTTCCAAATTTTTTAGATATATTCTTTAGTTCAATCATCCTATTTTCCTTTCATAATTGTCATAGAAACACGAGATTCTTTCTGCGCTTGACGGTAAAGCGTCAAAACTGCACTAGCTAGAAAGACGAATAAAGTGAGCAAGCCAATCACCAAGTCTCGACTGCTTAAAATAAAGAAACTAGCACCAAATACAAAACTGGCAAATTGACTAACCATATACTGAGCATGTGTTTCAAAAAATCGTAAACCTGAAATTCGTTTAATCAGAATATCTCGGCGGAATTGCTCGAAATATAGAAGATTGACAGAATAAAAGAGTAACAAGGAACTAGCTATTCCAACAATAGCTCCTAGGATTAAAGTTGCTGTTTCAGTTTGAACTTCATTATAACGAGTTAGATAAACACTTCTTCCTTCTTTAAGATAAGATACTTGCTCATAAATTCCAGCTTTCTTCAAGAGTTCTAGCCCACTCTCATATCCTTTGATAAAAAGTTGTTTTCCAGCATTGATAGACCAAACATATTTTGAAATGAAACTATCACCTGTAGATGTTGGAGTAAATACAACTAAAATCGGATCGGTTAAGTACTGAATGGATACTGGGCTTTCACCGTTATTATAAACAAATCGCTTTTCTCCAGTTGGAAGATAGCTAATAATCGCTCTCATTTCATACTCTAAAGGAGCACTTGCCTCCTCACTTGATTGCCCGTAATAGTTCAAACTTTCTTCAAAAGCTTTCTTAAGTTCTGCTTCCTGTGAACGAAGAGATTCTGGTAGTAAGAGTCCAAATTCTCCTTTTTGAAGATGGACTAACTTCTGTTTGGTCTCAGCATCTACCACGACCTTTTCCTTGTCCAAATAACTTGGGCTGACATAGAGAACATTAGCATCTGGACTATAGGTATCCAGTGTCTCTCCCTGTTCATTTTTTCCTTGAGGATTTGCAAAATGAATGAGATTCTCTTTTACAAATAGAGCCTGTTCTTTTTCAACTGCTTC
Source organism: Streptococcus sp. 1559 (assembly GCF_013276735.1). Lineage (NCBI taxonomy): Bacteria > Bacillati > Bacillota > Bacilli > Lactobacillales > Streptococcaceae > Streptococcus > Streptococcus sp. 1559. The sequence continues at coordinate 4,837 of NZ_VMLO01000028.1, read as the reverse complement.
TTTGGAAAATTCATACCACTTATTCTGATTTTCTGTATCTTTTCCTCTATCACCTAAGCCAAAAGAAATTTGATAATAGTCTGCTCTGTCCTTCCACGCTTGTTTTGAAATTTCAAGTTCTTTCAATCGTTGGTAAGACGTCAAGCCCGTCTTAACAGCGTAGCCTACTGTAAAAACAGCTACTAACTGACACAATAGGGTTAAAGCCATCAAGCGTTTAAGGGGTAATCTCCCCTTAATAACAGGAACTAATGATTTGTAACTCAAACTCATTAGATAAAGGAGCATTAGTAAAATTGAAATACCCAATAAAAACAACAGATAGAAACTAATCCCAAAACCATAGGTGGCTAACAAGATAGGATAAAACAAACCTTGACTAAAAAGAACGACTCCCCCACCTAGGAAGGAAAGGAGGGCTGATAGAAGGAGCCATTTGATATCAGTCGATAAAGAATGCCCCATGATGGATAAGAGAGTCTGACCAGAAAAGAGTTTTATACCTGCTGCTCTCATTTCCTTAATCCGAGTGATAATCACTAGAGCAAAGAAAGATAAGCCAAATATTGCTAAACTAATTAAAATAAGGGGATTTAGTAATATTCGAAAAGCAAGAGTATAGGGCGGTGTCTTTCGGTCAGGAATTGCTTTATAACCCAAATCTCCTAATTTATCGGCAAGCTTTTCTTTCGTCAAGGAGCCTGACAAAAGGAGATAACTATTTAGTGGATCACTACGTTCACGACTTTCTTGACTAGCTTCTTGGAATTGTTTTGGTAAAGTTCCCTGACCATAAATTGCATAAGTAAAGTGAGTTGTCCCATCCTTACTCGGCTCTACAATTCTTCTAGCTATTAAACTCTGTTCTGAGTTTGCAAAATTCTCCAATTCCTGTTCAAATACCTCACGCGTCGGTTCCTGAGTATCCTTTTTGACACGAAGTAAGGAGACGGAATCATAGCTTGCATATAAATATTGTGGCGCACGTAAGACAATAATCCAAGCAAGGAAGAAGCTGAGAACAAAAGTTGATAGTAATATGAATAGTTTCTTCATAGTAGACTCCTTGTAAACAAAATTCCCCCCTGTAATTTCTTACAAGGGGAATTATCTAAGAAAACTAAATATTAGTCATAGTCATAGTAAAATGCTACTTGTTCCCCAAATTTAGTCCAAATCCAAGCCTCTGAAGTTTTCCCTGCAACTGCTGTTCCTTTATCTGAATGACTATCCCATTTACTTACAAGAGAAGAAGAATGATATTTTTTACCATGATAGTAATTTGAAAAAGCCCAACCACCTCCTGAACCTTCTCCATATGTCCATACTCCTCCATCTGGATATTGTACAGCAGCTGATGCAGCTCCCAATAATGTAAAGCTTGAAATAAGAGCTAGAGCAAGTAATCTATGTTTTTTCGTTTTCATTTTATTTTTCCTTTCAAAAAAAGCACACCCTGAGCAACAATGCAACAAAATAAATCCTCCTCTCTCTTTTTTGAAACCGATTTCTTATATAATAAGAATAGCATTTTTATTATTTGTTGTCAAGGAAAAAATCGAATTTTTTAGATATTTTACTATATTACCTTTATGAATAATATTTTTATATTACCTATATGAATAATATTATATAGTAGTTTTATTTCGAAATAATATGCAACCAGTACTAACCAAATATTAAATAGATGTCATTGACAAATTTTATTCAAGTTTTTCCCATTCATATTATCCAAGCAAAAGAGATGATGTTATAGTAAAAAAACAATTCAAACTATTGTAAAATTCCTACCAAAAAAAGAGAGCCAAAACTCTCTTTTTTATCTTCTTTTACCTTTTTTGACTGGCATGAGTGTGATGTCTCTCACACTAAAGTAAGCTAGGATTAACATGGCTATTGCTAGGAACATTTCTGTTGGTAATTGAAAAATTTTCAGAAAAGATAGAGCCAACAAAACCAAAAGTGCCACTAAAATACATACCATAGCGACGATATTGACTGTCCCTTTAATACTTTCTGGTGTCGCAAATACATAGAGTAGGAGCAGTAAAATCCCTAGGACTAAATAGACCATCTTTCTCTCTTTCTAGCTCTTATTCAGCTGATTTTTTCTTCTTGTTAGCTTTCTCACGCTCTGCCTTGTTAAGGATTTGTTTACGCAAACGGATAGACTCAGGCGTTACTTCCATGTACTCATCGTCGTTCAAGAACTCAAGAGACTCTTCAAGTGTCAAGATACGAGGAGTCTTGATAACAGCTGTTTGGTCCTTAGTAGCTGAACGAACGTTGGTCATTTGCTTCGCCTTAGTGATGTTAACTGTCAAGTCGTTTTCACGAGAGTTTTCACCGATGATCATTCCTTCGTAAACTTCAGTACCTGGGTTGACAAAGATAGTACCGCGTTCTTCGATAGACATGATAGAGTAAGTTGTAGCCTTACCAGCATCGATAGAAACAAGGGCACCACGGTGACGACCACCAATTTCACCTGGAATCAATGGCAAGTATTGGTCAAAGGTATGGTTCATGATACCGTAACCACGAGTCATTGACAAGAACTCAGTTGAGTATCCAATCAAACCACGCGCTGGAACAAGGAAGACCAAACGAGTTTGACCATTACCAGTTGAAATCATATCCAACATTTCACCCTTACGTTCAGAAAGGCTTTGGATAACAGATCCTTGGTATTCTTCTGGAGTGTCGATTTGTACACGCTCAAATGGCTCACATTTAACACCGTCGATTTCTTTTACGATAACTTCTGGACGAGATACTTGAAGTTCATATCCCTCACGACGCATTGTTTCGATAAGGATTGACAAGTGCAATTCTCCACGTCCTGAAACAGTCCATTTATCTGGTGAATCAGTTGGGTCAACACGAAGGGAAACGTCTGTTTGCAATTCTGCCTGCAAGCGTTCTTCCACCTTACGAGAAGTTACCCATTTACCTTCTTTACCAGCAAATGGTGAGTTGTTGACCAAGAAAGTCATTTGAAGAGTTGGCTCATCGATGTGTAGAATTGGAAGAGCTTCAACTGCGTCTGTAGGAGTAATGGTTTCACCGACAAAGATGTCTTCCATACCTGAAACGGCAATCAAGTCACCTGCTTTTGCTTCTTGGATTTCACGACGTTCCAAACCAAAGAAACCGAAGAGTTTTGTAACACGGAAGTTTTTAGTTGTGCCGTCAAGTTTAGAAAGGGTAACTTGGTCCCCAACTTTAACAGTACCACGGAAGACACGACCGATACCAATACGTCCAACGAAGTCATTGTAGTCCAAAAGTGATACTTGGAACTGCAAAGGCTCATCTGAGTTATCTACTGGAGCCGGGATGTGGTCGATAATTGTGTCAAAGATTGGTGCCATAGTCGCTTCTTGGTCAGCTGGATCATCTGACAATGAAGAAGTTCCGTTGATCGCTGAAGCATAGACCACTGGGAAGTCAAGCTGGTCGTCATCTGCACCAAGCTCGATGAACAGTTCCAAGACTTCGTCCACTACTTCTGCTGGACGAGCTGATGGTTTATCGATTTTATTGACAACCACGATTGGGACAAGGTCTTGTTCCAAAGCTTTTTTCAATACGAAACGAGTTTGTGGCATTGTTCCTTCGTAGGCATCTACGACCAAGACAACACCGTCAACCATTTTCATGATACGCTCAACTTCTCCACCGAAGTCCGCGTGTCCTGGGGTATCCATGATGTTGATACGAGTTCCGTTGTAGGCAACAGCTGTATTTTTAGCAAGGATGGTAATTCCACGCTCTTTTTCGATATCGTTTGAGTCCATAGCACGCTCAGCCAATTCAGTACGTGCATCAAGCGTTTCTGATTGTTTCAATAATTCGTCAACAAGGGTTGTTTTACCGTGGTCAACGTGGGCGATAATCGCAATGTTACGGATATCTTCTCTTAATTTTGTCATGATTTCCTCTATAATATTCAAAATTTATTTTCTAACTGAACGATTATACCATAATTTCAGGTAAATAACATAACTCAAGCAAGTGTAAATGTTTTCACTCCGCTTTTCTTTTCACGTCAAGCCTTTTCAAAGCAAGCGACTTATGATAAGATAGGCACAGTATGCGTTTAGATAATTTATTAGCCCAAGAAAAAGTTAGCCGAAAGGCCATGAAGCAAGCCTTACTCAAAGGGGATATTCTCGTCGATGGTTGCCCAGCCCGCTCCCTAGCCCAAAATATCGATACAGGACTACAGGAACTCCTTTTTCAGGACCGAATCATTCAAGGCTATGAGCACACCTATCTGATGCTTCATAAGCCTGTTGGTGTCGTGACAGCCAATAAAGACAGGGAACTTCCAACCGTCATGGACCTCCTTCCGCCTGACATCCAGTCTGATAAGCTCTATGCCGTCGGCCGACTGGACCGAGATACAACGGGACTCCTCCTCTTGACCGATAACGGTCCCTTAGGCTTTCAGCTCCTCCATCCCCAATATCATGTCGATAAAACTTATCAAGTTAAAGTTAATGGACTTCTGACACCTGACCATATCCAAGCCTTTCAAAAAGGAATTGTCTTTTTAGATGGCACTGTCTGTAAACCCGCAAAACTAGAGATTCTATCTGCAAGTCCCTCCCTCAGTCAAGCCTCTATCACCATTTCAGAAGGAAAATTTCATCAAATCAAGAAAATGTTCCTCTCGGTTGGTGTTAAGGTGACTAGCCTCAAGAGAATCCAATTTGGGGACTTTACATTGAACCCAGATTTAGCAGAAGGTAACTACCTCCCTTTGAACCAAAAAGAGTTACAAATCATTAAAAACTATTTAGAGATGAGTCGATAAAGTCATAACCACCCG
>NZ_VMLO01000027.1:0-25907 GCF_013276735.1 Streptococcus sp. 1559 | reverse complement strand
TGATAAAGTCGGGATTATAACATAGATAGACGGGACTATCCAACAGAGGGGAAAAATTTCAAATAAGCGATTAGCTTTCTTCTGAAGAAAAGCTTTCTTTTACGAATAAATAGATAGAAGCATCAAATCTAGCAAATTAGATTAAAAAATGTGCTATAATAGAAGGAGGAGAAGGATGATTCTAAGACATCCGGGCATTAGCCCGACCAACGACTTGGTTGCTAAGAAAATTTTTAGCAATCCAGAAATCACTTGTCAATTTATTCGCGATATGCTGGACTTGCCAGCAAAAAATGTGACGATTTTGGAGGGAAGTAACATTCACGTCTTGCCTTCCCTGCCCTACTCGGCGCAGGATTTCTATACCAGTATAGACGTCTTGGCGGAGTTGGATAATGGCACTCAAGTAATCATTGAAATCCAAGTCCATCATCAGAATTTTTTCATCAATCGTTTATGGGCTTACCTGTGCAGTCAGGTCAATCAAAATCTTGAAAAAATTCGCCAGCAAGAAGGCAATACTCACCAGAGCTACAAACACATCGCACCAGTATACGCTATTGCAATTGTGGATAGTAATTATTTTCAAGATGATTTGGCTTTCCACAGTTTTAGCATGCGAGAGGACACGACAGGTGAGGTCTTAACCATCACAAATAACGGTCAGGAAAACCATCTGGTTAAGATGGCTTTCTTGGAACTAAAAAAATACAGAGAAACCAGCAAAGACAAGGTTCGTAAACCATGGTTAGAGTTTTTCGGGAATAAACCCTTTACCCAGCAGCCCGAGCGAGCCATCAGCCAAGCAGATCAACTGCTGGACTACAAGAGTTGGTCCGAGGAGGATAAGAAAATGTTTAGTGAACAACGCAGGCGAGAAGAACAAGCCATGTTAGCACAGGACTATGCCTTAGAAACTGCTAGGGCGGAAGGGATTGAACAAGGACTGGAGCGCGGTCTTGAACGTGGGCGAGCTGAGGGCATTGAACAGGGAATTGAACGTGGACGAGCTGAAGGCATCGAACAGGGATTAAAAGTAAGTTTAGCAAATCTAGTTCGTCAAGGTCTTCTAACACCTGAGGTTGCGAGTGAGCAATTAGGCATGACTGTGGCTGAGTTTGAAGAACTATTGAAAGAGCATCATAAATAAGACCTAAAAAATACAGAGAAACCAGCAAAGACGAGGTTCGCAAGCCGTGGTTGGAGTTTTTTGGCAACAAGCCCTTTACCGAGCGAGTCATCAGCCAAGTAGACCAACTGCTGGATTAAAAATTAGGAAATATCGTGTAGAAAATAGTAACAGATTTTATCTCTTTGTGGGATGAAGTCTGTTTTTTTGTATGATGGGCAGGTCCTACATCTGAGTGGCAAGTTCTCCGTAGGTATCCGCTATTGGTTAATGCATAGCATATCTGAATGAAATAAGAACTAAACAAATCAGTCAGGAAAGTCAAAGTAATTTCTATTATAGTAGATTGAAACTAGAATAGTGCGCCTCTACTTCTAAAACATTGTTAGAAATCGATTTGACTGTCCTGATCGAATCGTCCTATTCTTATTTCATTTTACAATATAAAAGAAATAAATACGGCTGACTATCCTGATTTTTATAATCAAGCGATTACTGAAATAAGAAATGGGATAAAATAGATAGAGATGTTACATAAGAAATTGTAAGAGGTCTGTTCCCTCTTGATAAAATGACTCTCGCACCCAAAATAGCATCATATTCGGTGCAAAGGAGGTGCGATAGATGAACGATAAGCAGGAAATAGTAAACAGGATAGAAAATTTTGAATCGAATCAAGTTTTTATAGCAAATGATTTCTTTGAAATTGTAGGATATGAAACTGTTCGTAGTACATTAAATCGTCTTGTAAAAGACAAAAAGGTTACTCGCATTTTGAAAGGTATTTATTATAAACCAAAATATATAGAACTGATTGGAGAGTATGCAATGGCCTCTGTGGATGAAGTTGCTGATGCTATTGCTAGAAAATATAATTGGACCATTGCTCCATCGGGAAACACAGCCCTTAATTTACTTGGTCTATCTACGCAGGTACCAGCAAAATGGATCTATATATCAGATGGAAGATATGCCAGTTTTAATGTTGGTAAGGCAAGAATAGAATTTAAGCATAGAAATAATGGAGATATTTCAAATATGTCAACCTTAACTGCAATGGTGATACAATCTGTCAAGGCAATGGGGAAAGAGAACATTACTTCTCAGCAGATTGACTACTTACGGAAAAAATTATCTGAAGAAGAAAAGTCAACATTACTAGCTGAAGGTAAAACTACAAGTGTCTGGGTATATAGTATTATCAAGAAAATATCAGAGGTATAGGGATGTTTGAGGATAAATCGACTGGGAAAAATAAATCAATTTCTCAGAATGTTTTTAGAAGTGACGGTGTCTATTCTAGCTTCAATCTACTAGAAATTCCATAGATAGAAAACTAGATGGTTCCTATAGATAGGGCTGATCTAGTTGATGTGAGATGCTTTGGCTTGCTAGAGGAATTGTGGATTGCCAAACTGTATCATTGAAATTATTGCTTAAATTTGTTATGATATAAATATGAATAAAAGTAGACTGGGACGTGGCAGACACGGGAAAAAGAGACATATATTATTGGCTTTGATTGGTATTTTAGCAATTTCTATTTGCCTATTAGGCGGATTTATTGTTTTTAAAATGTATCAGCAAAAAAGCTTTGAGCAAAAGATTGAATCGCTCAAAAAAGAGAAAGACGATCAATTGAGTGAGGGAAATCAGAAGGAGCATTTTCGTAAGGGACAAACCGAAGTGATTACCTATTATCCTCTCCAAGGGGAGCAAGTGATTTCGTCTGTTAAGGAGCTGATAAATCAAGATATTAAGGACAAGCTAGAAAGTAAGGACAATCTTGTTTTCTACTATACAGAGCAAGAAGAGTCAGGTTTAAAGGGAGTCGTCAATCGTAATGCGACGAAACAAATCTATGATTTAGTTGATTTTAAGGTTGAAGAGACTGAAAAGACCAGCCTAGGAAAGGTTCACTTAACAGAAGATGGGCAACCTTTTACACTTGACCAACTGTTTTCAGATGCTAGTAAGGCCAAGGAACAGCTGATAAAAGAATTGACTTCCTTCTTACAGGATAAGAAATTGGAGCAAGACCAGAGTGATCAGATTGTTAAAGGTTTCTCCGACCAAGACTTGTCTGCATGGAATTTTGATTACAAGGATAGTCAGATCATCCTTTATCCAAGTCCTGTGGTTGAAAATTTAGAAGAGATAGCCTTGCCAGTATCTGCTTTCTTTGATGTTATCCAATCTTCGTACTTACTTGAAAAAGACGCAGCCTTGTACCAGTCTTACTTTGATAAGAAACATCAAAAAGTTGTCGCTCTAACCTTTGATGATGGTCCAAATCCAGCAACGACTCCGCAGGCATTAGAGACTCTAGCTAAATATGGTGTTAAAGCCACTTTCTTTGTACTTGGGAAAAACGTTTCTGGGAATGAGGACTTGGTGAAAAGGATAAAATCCGAAGGTCATGTTGTTGGAAACCATAGTTGGAGCCATCCGATTCTCTCGCAACTTTCTCTTGATGAAGCTAAAAAGCAGATTACTGATACTGAGGATGTGCTAACTAAAGTACTGGGTTCTAGTTCAAAACTCATGCGCCCGCCTTATGGAGCCATTACAGACGACATTCGCAATAGCCTCGATTTGAGCTTTATCATGTGGGATGTGGATAGTCTGGACTGGAAGAGTAAAAATGAAACAGCTATTTTGACGGAAATTCAGCATCAAGTAGCTAACGGCTCTATCGTTCTGATGCATGATATTCACAGTCCGACAGTCAATGCCTTGCCAAGGGTCATTGAGTATTTGAAAAATCAAGGGTACACCTTTGTGACCATACCAGAGATGCTCAATACTCGCCTAAAAGCTCATGAGCTGTATTATAGTCGTGATGAATAAGCAACAAAAATGGGTCTGTCAGATATGTGATAGACTTATTTTTTACAGAAGAGAAGATAGTACTAATTAGTAAAAAATATTTTATGCTATAATTGATGAATAAGAGAGAAGGAGGAGTATATGAATACTTATCAATTAAATAATGGAGTAGAAATTCCAGTTCTGGGATTTGGTACCTGGAAAGCTGAAAATGGAGAGATTGCCTATCAAGCTGTACTAGAGGCTTTAAAGGCAGGCTATCGCCATATCGATACGGCAGCTATTTATAAAAATGAAGAAAGCGTTGGTCGTGCCATTCAAGATAGTGGTATTCCGAGGGAGGAAATTTTTGTAACCAGCAAACTCTGGAATAGAAATCACAACTATGAGCAAGCTCGTCAGGCTTTTGAAGAGTCTTTAGAGAAGCTGGGCTTGGAATATTTGGATTTGTATTTGATTCATTGGCCAAATCCAAAACCGCTCAGAGAAAATGACCAATGGAAAATCCGAAATTCAGAAGTCTGGAGAGCGATGGAGGAGCTTTATCAAGAAGGCAAAATCCGTGCTATCGGGGTTAGTAATTTCCTTCCCCATCATTTGGATGCCTTGCTTGCAACAGCAAAAATTCTTCCAGCGGTCAATCAAGTTCGCTTGGCGCCAGGTGTCTATCAAGAGGATGTCGTAGATTACTGTCGAGAAAAAGGAATTTTATTGGAAGCTTGGGGACCTTTTGGTCAGGGAGAACTATTTGATAGCAAGGAAGTGCAAGAAATCGCAGCAAATCATGGAAAGTCTGTTGCTCAGATAGCCTTGGCCTGGAGCTTGGCAGAAAGATTTTTACCACTTCCAAAATCTGTCACAGCCTCTCGTATTCAGGCTAATCTTGATTGCTTTGGAATTGAACTGAGTCAAGAGGAACGAGAAACCTTAAAAATGATAGCTGTTCAGTCTGGTGCTCCACGAGTTGATGATGTGGATTTTTAGAAAATCATAAAAAGAATTGTACATTGTTCTAATTTTTGATATAATAGTCAACAGGAAAGAAAGTCTTATGGCGTTCTTCAAGCGAGCTTGGGATAGTGGGAGCCAAGTAGGACAAGATAAAGAGCTGGCGCTTTCTGTAGAATTTTCAAAAACAATGAAGTAATAAATTAGGGTGGAACCGCGTTTCTGACGCCCCTAGGTTAAGTCAACCTAGGATTGTCGGACGCGGTTCTTTTGCTTATTCAGTCTATTGTGTGAAAGAAAGGAGAGACGTGGAAAACCTTTATCTTGTAAAGGACGATAGTCAACTAGCTGCATTTCGTGATTTTGTAGTAAGAAATACTGAAAAGTTGAAAGATTATCAATCTTTTTTAAAGAATGAACTTGCAGTTTGTGATTTACCGCAAGCCGTTATTTGGTCAAGTTTTAATGCTGCTACACAGATTATTAGGGAAAGCGCTGTTCCAGCCTATACAAATAATAGACGAATGGTTGTGACGCCTGATTTAGCTGTTTGGAAAGAGTTGTATTTGTATCAGTTGATGGACTACGAGTGTTCTCAGCAAACTCAAGCAATAGAAAGTCACTATCATTCTTTATCTGAAAATTTCCTCTTACAGATTGTAGGACATGAGTTAGCTCATTGGTCGGAGTATTTTTTAGATGATTTTGATGGTTACGACTCTTATATCTGGTTCGAAGAGGGAATGGTTGAATATATTAGTCGCAAGTATTTCTTGACAGAAGAGGAATTTCAAGCGGAAAAAATTTGTAATCAATCTCTTGTAGAACTTTTTCAGAAGAAGTATGGTTGGCATTCATTGAATGATTTTGGTTCTTCGACCTATGATAAGAACTATGCAAGTATTTTTTACGAATACTGGCGTAGTTTTTTGACAATAGATAAGTTGGTAGAAAATCTAGGTAGTGTACAAGCGGTCTTCGATTCTTATCATTTATGGGCAAATACAGATAAAACTCTTCCCTTGTTAAATTGGTTTGTTCAACAGAAATTAATTGAAAAAGAAATATAAAAACTAAAGGAGTAAACAATGTCTAAGAAATTAACATTTTACTGCGTCAGTGGCAGAGACCTCCTTACAGTCGGGCTACCCCACACTCAGCACTAGAGTGCCTGAGCTAGACGCAGTACTAACTCGTCTTGCCTCGTATGATCGACGAGGCAGACTCGTGTCGCAAGTAATTTATATAAAAAGGAGTAAACAATGTCTAAGAAATTAACATTTCACTGCGTCAGTGGCAGAAACCTCCTTACAGTCGGACTGCCCTACGCTCAGCACTAGAGTGCCTGAGCTAGACGCAGTACTAACTCGTCTTGCCTCGTATAATCGACGAGGCAGACTCGTGTCGCAAGAAATTATTTTTTATTAAGGAGTATTCAATGTCTAAGAAATTAACATTTCAAGAAATTATTTTGACTTTGCAACAATTTTGGAATGACCAAGGTTGTATGCTCATGCAGACTTATGATAATGAAAAAGGTGCGGGAACGATGAGTCCTTACACTTTCCTTCGTGCTATCGGACCTGAGCCATGGAATGCGGCTTATGTAGAGCCATCACGTCGTCCTGCTGACGGTCGTTACGGGGAAAACCCTAACCGTCTTTACCAACACCACCAATTCCAGGTGGTCATGAAGCCATCTCCATCAAACATCCAAGAACTTTACCTTGAGTCTTTGGAAAAATTGGGAATCAATCCTTTGGAGCACGATATCCGTTTTGTTGAGGACAACTGGGAAAATCCATCTACTGGTTCAGCTGGTCTTGGTTGGGAAGTTTGGCTTGATGGGATGGAAATCACTCAGTTCACTTATTTCCAACAAGTCGGTGGATTGGCAACTGGCCCTGTGACTGCGGAAGTTACCTATGGTTTGGAACGCTTGGCTTCTTACATCCAAGAAGTAGATTCTGTCTATGATATTGAGTGGGCCGATGGTGTAAAATACGGAGAAATCTTTATCCAGCCTGAGTACGAGCATTCAAAATATTCATTTGAAATTTCGGATCAAGAAATGTTGCTGGAAAACTTTGATAAGTTTGAAAAAGAGGCTGGTCGTGCCTTGGAAGAAGGCTTGGTTCACCCTGCCTATGACTATGTTCTCAAATGTTCACACACCTTTAACCTGCTTGATGCGCGTGGTGCCGTATCTGTAACAGAGCGCGCAGGCTATATCGCTCGTATCCGTAACTTGGCCCGAGTTGTAGCCAAAACCTTTGTCGCAGAACGCAAACGCCTAGGTTACCCACTTTTAGATGAAGCAACACGAGTTAAACTCTTAGCAGAAGACGCGGAATAAAGAAAGTGACAAATTACGAAAATGGGCGAACAGTGTGAGCCCTGAACCAGTTGCAGCAGTGATGAAGGTATCCTTAGTGAAACTAAGGATACTAGGCAAAATTGGAGACTTTTGGCTCCAATTTTAGCAATGAAACAACGAAGTTGGTTGCTTGCGTACCAATCACATAAGGCAAACTGGAAAATAAAAAGATATTTTTCGGAGAAAAAACATGACAAAAAACTTATTAGTAGAACTCGGTCTTGAAGAATTACCAGCCTATGTTGTCACACCAAGTGAAAAACAACTAGGCGAAAAAATGGCAGCCTTTCTCAAGGAAAACCGCTTGTCTTTTGAAGCTATTCAGACCTTCTCAACACCACGTCGTTTGGCTGTTCGTTTAACTGGTCTTGCAGACAAACAGTCTGATTTGACAGAAGATTTTAAGGGGCCAGCAAAGAAAATTGCATTGGATAGTGATGGAAACTTCACCAAAGCAGCTCAAGGATTTGTCCGTGGGAAAGGCTTGACTGTTGAAGATATCGAATTCCGTGAAATCAAGGGTGAAGAATATGTCTATGTTACCAAGGAAGAAATTGGTCAAGCAGTTGAAGCCATTGTTCCTGGTGTTGTAGATGTCTTGAAGTCCTTGACTTTCCCTGTCAGCATGCACTGGGCTAACAACACCTTTGAATACATCCGCCCTGTTCACACTTTAACTGTTCTTTTAGATGAAGAAGAGTTTGATTTGGATTTCCTTGATATCAAGGGAGGGCGTGTGAGCCGTGGCCATCGTTTCTTGGGACAAGAAACTAAGATTCAGTCAGCATTGAGCTATGAAGAAGACCTTCGTGCACAGTATGTAATTGCAGATCCACGTGAACGTGAGCAAATGATTGTTGACCAAATCAAGACAATCGAAGCTGAGCGTGGTGTAGGTATAGAGATTGACGCTGATTTGCTGAATGAAGTCTTGAACTTGGTTGAATACCCAACTGCCTTTATGGGAAGTTTTGATGCTAAATATCTTGAAGTTCCAGAAGAAGTTTTGGTGACTTCAATGAAGGAACACCAACGTTACTTTGTTGTCCGTGATCAAGACGGTAAACTATTGCCAAACTTCATTTCTGTTCGTAATGGAAATGCAGAGCATTTGGAAAATGTTATCAAAGGAAATGAAAAAGTCTTGGTCGCTCGCTTAGAAGATGGTGAATTCTTCTGGCGTGAAGATCAAAAATTGGTCATTTCAGATCTTGTTGAAAAATTAAACAATGTGACCTTCCATGAGAAGATTGGTTCCCTTCGTGAACACATGATTCGTACGGGTCAGATTGCTATTCTCTTGGCAGAAAAAGCAGGCTTGTCAGCGGATGAAACAGTTGACCTAGCCCGTGCAGCAGCAATTTACAAGTTTGACTTGTTGACAGGTATGGTTGGTGAATTTGACGAGCTCCAAGGAATTATGGGTGAGAAATATGCCCTTCTTGCTGGTGAAACTCCAGCAGTGGCAACTGCTATTCGTGAACACTACATGCCTACATCAGCTGAAGGAGAACTTCCAGAGAGCAAGGTTGGTGCAGTGCTTGCTATTGCAGATAAATTGGATACGATTTTGAGTTTCTTCTCAGTAGGTTTGATTCCATCAGGTTCTAATGACCCTTATGCCCTTCGTCGTGCGACGCAAGGTGTAGTTCGTATATTGGATGCCTTTGGTTGGCACATTGCTATGGACGAGCTGATTGATAGCCTTTATGCTTTAACATTTGACAGCTTGACTTATGAAAATAAGACAGAGGTTATGAACTTTATCAAGGCTCGTGTTGATAAGATGATGGGTTCTACTCCAAAAGACATTAAGGAAGCCGTTCTTGCAGGATCAAACTTTGTTGTGGCAGATATGTTGGAAGCAGCAAGTGCTCTCGTAGAAGCAAGCAAGGAAGAAGACTTCAAACCATCCGTTGAATCACTCTCTCGTGCCTTTAACTTGACTGAGAAGGCAGAAGGAGTAGCCACAGTTGATTCAGCTCTCTTTGAGAATGAAGAAGAGAAAACCTTGGCAGAAGCAGTAGAATCACTCGTTTTGTCAGGGACTGCCAGTCAGCAATTGAAACAGCTCTTTGCTCTTAGCCCAGTCATTGATGCATTCTTTGAGAATACCATGGTTATGGCTGAAAATGAAGCAGTCCGTCAAAATCGTTTGGCAATCTTGTCTCAATTAACCAAGAAAGCAGCTAAACTTGCACGTTTTAACCAAATCAATACCAAATAAAATCTGTTAAACGGATTAAATCTTATCATAAAGGAGAGAAACATGGATCCTAAAAAAATTGATCGTATCAATGAGCTTGCCAAAAAGAAAAAAGCAGAAGGCTTGACATCAGAAGAAAAAGTGGAACAAGCTAAACTACGTGAGGAGTACATTGAAGGTTATCGTCGCTCTGTTCGTCACCACATTGAGGGAATCAAAATTGTGGACGAAGAAGGTAATGATGTTACACCAGAAAAACTACGTCAGGTACAACGTGAAAAAGGATTACATGGTCGTAGTCTTGATGATCCAAATTCATAATATGTATTCTTTCTTTTTTAAAACTAAATGACTATAACATGAGATTTCCTTTCTCTTTTTACATAATACAATTTTAAAACTCCATTGAAACAGTTGTCTCTATAGAGTAGGAATTCCTGAAGAACAGCTTAGGTGACCTTCTTTATCGATGAGGATGGCTTCGATGCCCTCAAAACTTTCGACTTGCCAGAGGATAGAAGCATGTCTTTCTCCAAAGAGTCGAGTCGTTCAGATTTCGCCATCGACTGATTTATCAGAGATGATTGTTAGACTCGCTAGTTCCGTTTCAACAGGATATCCTGTTTGATTAGACTTCCTGCGAAACAATATATGGTAGAATAGTTCTATGAATTATGAAGCAAGTAAACAACTAACTGATGCACGATTTAAGCTCCTGGTTGGTGTTCAGCGCACGACTTTTGAAGAGATGTTAGCTGTATTAAAAACAGCTTATCAAGGTAAACACGCAAAAGGGGGACGAAAACTCAAATTAAGCCTAGAAGACCTTCTTATGGCCACTCTTCAATATGTGCGAGAATACCGCACTTATGAACAAATTGCGGCTGATTTTGGTATTCACGAAAGCAACTTAACCCATCGGAGTCAATGGGTTGAAGTAACTCTTGTTCAAAGTGGTTTTACGATTTCAAGAACTCCTCTCAGTTCTGAGGACACGGTAATGATTGATGCGACGGAAGTAAAAATCCATCGCCTTAAAAAACAATTAGCGAATGATTCTGGTAAAAAGAAATGCCGCGCTATGAAGGTTCAAGCGATTGTCACAAGTCAAGGGAGAATTGTTTTTTGGAGATCACTGTGAACTATTGTCACGATATGAAGTTGTTCAAAATGAGTCGCAGAAATATCGGACAAGCTGGTAAAATCTTGGCTGACAGTGCTTATCAAGGACTCATGAAGATATATCCTCAAGCACAAACTCCGAGGAAATCAAGTAAACTTAAGCCATTAACTCTTGAAGACAAAGCCTGTAACCATGCACTATCTAAGGAGAGCAGCAAGGTTGAGAATATTTTTGCCACAGTAAAAACGTTTAAAATGTTTTCAACAACCTATCGAAATCATCGTAAACGCTTCGGATTACGAATGAATTCGATTGCTGGCATTATCAATCATGAACTAGGATTCTAGTTTTGCAGGAAGTCTAGTAGTAAAATAAACTAAAAATCTGTTGCATAATAATGATAAAAACGATATAATGAAAGCGTCTTCGATATTGATGATATAAAATCATTAAAAATTAGCAAAAATCGTTTAATTAGTTAGTTTATAATCTATTGGTCTTCTTCAGTCCAGTGTATCTGCTAAGACCGTTCTTAAAAGTTATCGCTATGATTGGAATACCTACTATAGGTATAGTATGAATTACCACAGATATGGATATATTGTCATTCCGGAATGGTCTTCTTATTATAGCTATTCTGAGTATAAAGTTGGCGGAGGCTGGAACTACGATCGTTATGAGGTAGTAAACCATTACAAAGGAGGCTATTGATCCTTAAAGAGTGAGAAAAAGGAGGACTGGATATGTTACAGCTTACTCATGTGACCTTAAAAACGCGACAAGTCATCTTGCAAGATGCGGATTTCACCTTTAATAAAGGCAGGGTTTATGGTGTTCTCGCTATCAATGGCTCTGGAAAGACGACCCTGTTCCGCGCCATTAGCAACTTAATCCCCATAAGTAGTGGAAATATCGCAGTCTCTCCTTCTTTATTTTATTATGAGAGTGTTGAATGGCTGGATGGAAACTTAAGTGGGATGGACTATCTTCGCCTTATAAAAAGCATCTGGAAGTCAGACCTGAACTTGAGGGATGAAATCGCCTACTGGGAAATGTCTGACTATATCAGCCTTCCCATTCGCAAGTATTCCCTAGGCATGAAGCAACGCTTGGTGATTGCCATGTATTTCCTCAGTCAGGCCAAATGCTGGCTTATGGATGAAATTACAAATGGCTTAGATGAGTATTATCGACAGAAGTTTTTTGATAGGCTGGCACAAATCGATAGACAAGAGCAGCTGGTTCTTTTAAGTTCCCACTATAAGGAAGAGTTGGTTGATGTCTGCGATAGAGTAGTAACCATTCATCAGGGGCAGATAGAAGAGGTTTAGTTTATGAAAGATGTTAGTCTATTTTTATTGAAAAAAGTTTTCAAAAGTCGTTTAAACTGGATTATCTTACTTTTATTTGCATCTGTACTCGGTGTTACCTTTTATTTAAATAGTCAGACTGCAAACTCACACAGCTTGGAGAGCGAGTTGGAAACCAGTGTTGTAAAATATGAGAGAATCATCAATGAAAATGAAGTGAAGCTTTCCCAAATGTCTGACACCAGCTCGGAGGAATACCAGAGTGTTAAAAGTAATTTAGACTTGCAAAAAAATTTTTTAACGCAAAAGAAAGAAATTTTGAATTTACTAAAAGAAGGACGATGGAAAGAAGCCTATTATTTGCAGTGGCAAGATGAAGAGAAGAATTATGAAGTTATGTCAAATGAACCGACTGCTAGCTCTGACTTTAAAATGGCGGTTGACCGCCAACGAAAGATTTACCAAGCCCTGTATCCCTTGAACATAAAAGCACATACTTTGGAGTTTCCGACCCACGGGATTGACCAGATTGTCTGGATTTTAGAGGCTATCATCCCAAGCTTGTTTGTGGTTGCTATTATTTTTATGCTAACGCAACTATTTGCAGAAAGATATCAAAATCATCTGGACACAGCTCAGTTATATCCTTTTTCAAAAGTGACATTTGCTTTATCCTCTCTTGGAGTTGGAGTGGGCTATGTAACTGTGCTGTTTATCGGAATCTGTGGATTTTCTTTTCTAGCGGGAAGTCTGATAAGTGGTTTTGGACAGTTAGATTATCCCTACCCAATTTATAGCTTAGCGAATCAAGAGGTAACTATTGGAAAGATACAAGATGTGTTATTTCCTGGCTTGTTCTTAGCTTTCTTAGCCTTTATCGTCATTGTGGAAGTCGTGTATTTGATTGCTTACTTTTTCAAGCAAAAAATGCCTGTCCTTTTTCTTTCACTCATTGGGATTGTTGGCTTATTGTTTGGCATCCAAACCATTCAGCCTCTTCAAAGGATTGCACATCTGATTCCCTTTACTTACTTGCGTTCAGTGGAGATTTTATCTGGAAGATTACCTAAGCAGATTGATAATGTCAATCTAAATTGGAGCATGGGGCTAGTTTTACTTCCTTACTTGATTATCCTTTTGTTAGTGGGGATTTTATTTATCGAAAGATGGGGAAATTCACGTAAAAGGGAAGTTTTTAATAGATTCTAGCTTTCCTATAGGTAGGGAAAATAAGTAAAAACTAACATAGAGAGGGAATCAACTTGATTCTCTCTTTTTGATTCGAAAACCAAACCAAAATACAAACACAAACTTTTCAAAAAATAACTTTTTATCTTGACAAGAGCTAGAAAACTTGGTATCATATAAAAGTTGAGAAAAGCAGAAGTGAGAGCTTCTCGCCTTGTGACATTAAGTTGCCTGGCCCTACGGATGAAAAGTTTCGAAGAAACGCTATCATAACGTGCGGGCTTGTATATTTACGAGTCCGCTATTGTTTTTCTCTAATAAAACAAAAGAGGTGAAAACCATAGCAAAGCAAGACTTATTCATCAATGATGAGATTCGTGTACGTGAAGTTCGCTTGATTGGTCTTGAGGGAGAACAGCTAGGCATCAAGCCACTCAGTGAAGCGCAAGCTTTGGCTGATAACGCTAATGTTGACCTAGTATTGATTCAACCCCAAGCCAAACCGCCTGTTGCAAAAATTATGGACTACGGTAAGTTCAAATTTGAGTACCAGAAGAAGCAAAAAGAACAACGTAAAAAACAAAGCGTTGTTACTGTGAAAGAAGTTCGTCTAAGTCCAACGATTGACAAGGGTGACTTTGATACAAAACTTCGCAATGCACGCAAATTCCTTGAAAAAGGAAATAAAGTTAAGGTATCTATTCGCTTTAAGGGTCGTATGATTACCCATAAAGAGATTGGTGCAAAAGTTTTAGCCGAGTTTGCTGAAGCAACTCAAGATATTGCCATCATCGAACAACGTGCTAAAATGGATGGACGTCAAATGTTCATGCAATTGGCGCCAGCGACTGACAAAAAATAATTGTCAGAAAGTTAAATAAAGGAGAAAAAATCATGCCAAAACAAAAAACACACCGCGCATCAGCTAAACGTTTCAAACGTACAGGTTCTGGTGGACTTAAACGTTTCCGTGCTTACACTTCTCACCGTTTCCACGGAAAAACTAAGAAACAACGTCGTCATCTTCGTAAAGCATCTATGGTGCATTCAGGAGATTACAAACGTATCAAAGCAATGCTTACTCGCTTGAAATAATAGCTTGACTGTAAGTAAATAATTCTAGGAAATATTTGGAGGAAATAAAACATGGCACGTGTTAAAGGTGGCGTTGTATCACGCAAACGTCGTAAACGTATTCTTAAATTAGCAAAAGGTTACTATGGAGCTAAACACATCTTGTTCCGTACTGCAAAAGAACAAGTAATGAACTCTTACTACTATGCATACCGTGATCGTCGTCAGAAAAAACGTGACTTCCGCAAATTGTGGATCACTCGTATCAACGCGGCAGCTCGTATGAACGGACTTTCATACTCACAATTGATGCATGGTTTGAAATTGGCTGAGATCGAAGTTAACCGTAAAATGCTTGCTGACTTGGCTGTTAACGATGCAGCAGCTTTCACAGCTCTTGCAGATGCAGCTAAAGCAAAACTTGGTAAATAACAACTGATGAGACTGGAAGAGGATTGTCCAGTCTTTTTAAAAATAAAGGAGAAAAATATGGCTTCAAAAATGCTACATACTTGCTTGCGAGTAGAAAATCTTGAAAAATCAATTGCATTCTATCAAGATGCTTTTGGTTTTAAAGAATTGCGTCGCAGAGATTTTCCAGATCATGCCTTCACGATTGTCTATCTAGGTCTTGAGGGTGATGACTATGAGTTGGAATTGACTTATAACTACGATCACGGCCCTTATGTGGTTGGAGATGGCTTTGCTCATATCGCCCTAAGTACACCTGATCTTGAGGTTCTTCATCAAGAGCACAGTGCAAAAGGCTATGAAGTGACTGAGCCAAATGGCCTACCAGGAACTACACCAAACTATTACTTTGTCAAAGACCCTGATGGCTACAAGGTCGAAGTCATTCGTGAAAAATAATCTCATGAGGTCAAGTAGAATGTTCCTTTTCTACTTGACTTTTTTTAGCTGAAAGAGTATACTAATAAAAATTTAACCTTTAAGGGGAGTCCAGAGAGACTCACAAGGTGTCAGATAAAAGAATAGTACAATTTTCTAGAGGAGACTTTTGAGTTTGCTCTCTTCTGTTGTACAATTTTAACTGAGGCCTTGCACTAGCAAGGTCTTTTCTTTGTCTGGTCCCCTTAAAATTTAAGGAGGAAAAGTCATGAATCCCACATGTAAGAAACGTTTGGGTGCCATTCGTTTGGAAACCATGAAGGTGGTTGCACAGGAGGAAATCGCGCCAGCAATCTTTGAACTAGTCTTAGAAGGAGAAATGGTTGAAGTCATGCGAGCAGGACAATTTCTACATCTGCGTGTGCCTGATGATGCCCATCTTTTGCGTCGTCCTATTTCAATTTCGTCTATCGATAAGGTTAAGAAGCAGTGTCATCTCATTTACCGGATTGAGGGAGCTGGGACTGCAATTTTTTCAACCTTAAGTCAGGGAGACACTCTTGATGTGATGGGGCCTCAGGGAAATGGTTTTGACTTGTCTGACCTTGATGAGCAGAATCAGGTTCTCCTTGTTGGTGGTGGGATTGGTGTTCCACCCTTGCTTGAGGTGGCCAAGGAATTGCATGAACGTGGAGTGAAAGTAGTGACAGTCCTCGGTTTTGCTAATAAGGATGCTGTTATTTTGAAAACGGAATTGGCTCAGTATGGTCAGGTCTTTGTAACGACAGATGATGGTTCTTATGGCATCAAGGGAAATGTTTCCGTTGTTATCAATGATTTAGATAGTCAGTTTGATGCTGTTTACTCGTGTGGGGCTCCAGGAATGATGAAGTATATCAATCAAACCTTTGATGATCACCCAAGAGCCTATTTATCTCTGGAATCTCGTATGGCTTGTGGGATGGGAGCTTGCTATGCCTGTGTTCTAAAAGTACCAGAAAGCGAGACGGTCAGCCAACGCGTCTGTGAAGATGGTCCTGTTTTCCGCACAGGAACAGTTGTATTATAAGGAGAAAATTATGACTACAAATCGATTACAAGTGTCTCTACCTGGTTTGGATTTGAAAAATCCGATTATTCCAGCATCAGGCTGTTTTGGCTTTGGACAAGAGTATGCCAAGTACTATGATTTAGACCTTTTAGGTTCTATTATGATCAAGGCGACAACCCTTGAACCACGTTTTGGGAATCCAACTCCAAGAGTGGCAGAGACGCCTGCTGGTATGCTCAATGCAATTGGCTTGCAAAATCCTGGTTTAGAGGTTGTTTTGGCTGAAAAGCTACCTTGGCTGGAAAGAGAATATCCAAATCTTCCTATTATTGCCAATGTAGCTGGTTTTTCAAAACAAGAGTATGCAGCTGTTTCTCATGGGATTTCCAAGGCAACTAATGTAAAAGCTATCGAGCTCAATATTTCTTGTCCCAATGTTGACCACTGTAATCATGGACTTTTGATTGGTCAAGATCCAGATTTGGCTTATGATGTGGTGAAAGCAGCTGTGGAAGCCTCAGAAGTGCCAGTTTATGTCAAATTAACCCCGAGTGTGACCGATATCGTTACTGTCGCAAAAGCTGCAGAAGATGCGGGAGCAAGTGGCTTGACCATGATCAATACTCTGGTTGGAATGCGCTTTGACCTCAAAACCAGAAAACCAATCTTGGCCAATGGAACAGGTGGAATGTCAGGTCCAGCAGTCTTTCCAGTAGCCTTCAAACTCATCCGCCAAGTAGCCCAAACAACAGACCTGCCTATCATTGGAATGGGGGGAGTGGATTCGGCTGAAGCTGCCCTAGAAATGTATCTGGCTGGGGCATCTGCTATTGGAGTTGGAACAGCTAACTTTACCAATCCTTATGCCTGCCCTGACATCATCGAAAATTTACCAAAGGTTATGGATAAATATAGTATCAGCAGTCTAGAAAATCTTCGCAAGGAAGTAAAAGAGTCTCTGAGGTAAACTGCAATCAATCTGTTCTTGATTTTTTATTAGTTTGTAATATGAATTTAGGAGAATTTTGGTACAATAAAATAAATAAGAACAGAGGAAGAAGGTTAATGAAAAAAGTAAGATTTATTTTTTTAGCTCTGCTATTTTTCTTAGCTAGTCCAGAGGGTGCAATGGCTAGTGATGGTACTTGGCAAGGAAAACAGTATCTGAAAGCAGACGGCAGTCAAGCAGCGAATGAGTGGATTTTTGATGCTCACTATCAATCTTGGTTCTATATAAAAGAAGATGCCAACTATGTTGAAAATGAATGGCTAAAGCAAGGTGACGACTATTTTTACCTCAAATCTGGTGGCTATATGGCCAAATCAGAATGGATAGAAGACAAGGGAGCCTTCTATTATCTTGACCAAAATGGAAAGATGAAAAGAAATGCTTGGCTAGGAGCTTCCTATGTCGGTGCAACAGGTGCCAAAGTAATAGAAGACTGGGTATTTGATTCTCAATACGATGCTTGGTTTTATATCAAATCAGATGGACAACACGCAGAGAAAGAATGGCTTCAAATTAAGGGCAAGGACTATTATTTCAAATCTGGTGGTTATTTGCTAACAAGTCAGTGGATTGAGCAGGCTTATGTGAATGCCAGTGGTGCCAAAGTGCAGCAAGGTTGGCTTTTTGACAAACAATACCAATCTTGGTTTTACATCAAAGAAAATGGAAATCATGCTGACAAAGAATGGATTTT
This sequence comes from Streptococcus sp. 1559, assembly GCF_013276735.1. Lineage (NCBI taxonomy): Bacteria > Bacillati > Bacillota > Bacilli > Lactobacillales > Streptococcaceae > Streptococcus > Streptococcus sp. 1559. The sequence goes on along the minus strand of NZ_VMLO01000027.1, from coordinate 8,120 downwards.
CGAAAATGGTCACTATTATTATTTCAAATCTGGTGGCTATATGGCAGCAAATGAATGGATTTGGGATAAGAAATCTTGGTTTTACCTCAAGTCTGATGGGAAAATAGCTGAAAAAGAATGGGTCTACGATTCTCATAGTCAAGCTTGGTACTACTTCAAATCCGGTGGCTACATGGCAGCCAATGAATGGATTTGGGATAAGGAATCTTGGTTTTATCTCAAATCTGATGGGAAAATAGCTGAAAAAGAATGGGTCTACGATTCTCATAGTCAAGCTTGGTACTACTTCAAATCCGGTGGCTACATGGCAGCCAATGAATGGATTTGGGATAAGGAGTCATGGTTTTACCTCAAGTCTGATGGCAAAATGGCTAAAAAAGAATGGGTCTACGATTCTAAAAGTCAAGCCTGGTACTACTTCAAATCCGGTGGCTACATGGCGAAAAATGAGACAGTAGATGGTTATCAGCTTGGAAGCGATGGTAAATGGCGTGGAGAAAAAGCTACAAATGAAAATGCTGCTTATTATCAAGTAGTACCAGTCACAGCAAATATCTATAATGCAGATGGTGAAAAGCTCTCCTATATATCGCAAGCTAGTGTTGTTTGGCTAGATAAGGATAGAAAAAGTGATGACAAGCGCCTGGCTATTACTATTTCTGGTTTGTCAGGCTATATGAAAACAGAAGATTTACAAGCGCTAGATGCTAGTAAGGACTTTATCCCTTATTATGAGAGTGATGGCCACCGTTTTTATCACTATGTGGCTCAGAATGCTAGTATCCCAGTAGCTTCTCATCTTTCTGATATGGAAGTAGGCAAGAAATATTATTCGGCAGATGGCCTGCATTTTGATGGTTTTAAGCTTGAAAATCCTTTCCTTTTCAAAGACTTGACAGAGGCTACAAACTATAGTGCTGAGGATTTGGATAAGGTATTTAGTTTGCTAAACATTAACAATAGCCTCTTGGAAAATAAGGGAGCTACCTTTAAGGAAGCCGAAGAACATTACCATATCAATGCCCTCTATCTCCTTGCCCATAGTGCTTTAGAAAGTGATTGGGGACGAAGTAAGATTGCCAAAGATAAGAATAATTTCTTTGGAATTACAGCCTATGATACGACCCCTTACCTTTCTGCCAAGACATTTGACGATGTGGATAAAGGTATTTTAGGAGCAACCAAGTGGATTAAGGAAAATTATATCGATAGGGGCAGAACTTTCCTTGGAAACAAGGCATCTGGTATGAATGTGGAATATGCCTCAGACCCTTATTGGGGCGAAAAAATTGCTAGTGTGATGATGAAAATCAATGAGAAATTAGGTGGCAAAGATTAGTCCTATAATTGGATATGATTTGAGTATAAGTTAAAAATCCTGATTTCAAATAAAATCAGGATTTTTTCATGGATGCGATTTTTTCTGGATCTGGTGTGACACGGAGGGTCTTTTGTCCTGTGTAAGTGACAAAGCCGGGTTTTCCGCCAGTTGGTTTATTGAGTTTCTTGACTTCAATCATATCTACCTGGACCAGATTTGACAGGCGACCTTGAGAGAAGTAGGCTGCAAGTTCTGCTGCGTCTGTCTTGACTTCATCAGATGGGTCAAGATTGCCTGAGATGACAACATGGCTTCCAGGAATGTCCTTGGCATGGAACCAAAGTTCCTCCTTGCGGGCCATTTTAAAGGTTAGTTCCTCATTTTGCAGGTTATTGCGGCCAACATAGATGATGGTTTTGCCATCGCTTGCTAGATATTGTTCTGGTTTTTTACGTTTCTGGATTTTTTCTCTCTGTCTTCTACGGATAAAGCCGGTTTGAATCAATTCTTCACGGATTTCAGCGATTTCTTCCAGTCCAGCTTGGTTGAGGACAGTTTCGACACTTTCCAGATAGAGAATGGTTGCCTTGGTTTCCTCAATCAGATCAGTCAAGTATTTGACAGCTTCTTTGAGTTTCTGGTACCGTTTAAAATAGCGTTGGGCATTCTGGTTGGGAGTCAAGGCCTTATCAAGCGCAATGGTGATAGGTTGATTAGTGTAGTAGTTGTCTAGGATAACCTGGTCTTGGTCGTTAGGCACTTGGTGGAGGAAGGTTGTCAGCAATTCTCCTTTTTGGCGAAATTCTTCAGCATTGTCTGTCGCCAGTAACTCTTTTTCCTGTTTTTTCAGCTTATGTCGATTTTTCTGCAGTTCGTTTTCAACACGGCGAATGAGTTCACTGGCTTGCTGTTTGACACGGTCTCGCTCAGCCTTGTCCTTATAGTAGGTGTCCAACAAATCAGAAAGACTGGAAAAAGGCTCTCCCACTTGATTTTCAAAAGGAACTGGACTGAAAGAAGTCTCAGTCAAGCATGGTTTGGTTTCTTGATGGAAAAAGTTTCGGAAAGTGGAAAGTTTTTCACTAACCAGTATGCTTTCCAATTTATTTGCCGTATCGCGTCCCAGACCTTGAAAGAGGCTTTGAAGATTTTTAGCTGTCGTTTCCTGTGTTTGCAGGATTTCAAAGAGTTTCTCGTCCTTGATTGTAAAAGGATTGAGAGATTCCGTACTTGGCGGAGCGATGTAGGTCGACCCAGGAAGCAAGGTACGGTAGCTATTTTGTGAAAAGCCAACGTGTTTGATAACTTCGAGGATTTTATGACTGCTTTTATCGACCAGTAGAATATTACTGTGTTTCCCCATAATTTCGATAATCAAGGTAGCCTGGATATGGTCTCCAATCTCGTTTTTATTGGAAACTGTAATTTCCACAATACGGTCATTTTCCACTTGCTCAATCGACTCAATCAGGGCCCCCTGCAAATACTTTCTCAAAATCATGATAAAGGTAGAAGGTTGGGCTGGATTTTCAAAAGTCGTTTGGGTCAGCTGAATGCGTCCAAAAACTGGATGGGCAGAAAGGAGCAGGCGATGGCTTTGGCGATTGCTGCGGATTTGCAAGACCAACTCTTGTTCAAAAGGCTGATTGATTTTCTGGATGCGACCATTCACTAATTCGCTTCGCAATTCCTCAACTATGTGGTGTAAAAAAAATCCGTCAAATGACATCGTTCTCTCCTTGTGATTGTATTCCATAGTATTATATCAAAAAGGTAGAATAAAATCATGGAAATGTGGTATAATAAAGCCAAGTAAAGAGAAACGAGAAGCACATGTATATTGAAATGGTAGATGAAACTGGTCAAGTTTCAAAAGAAATGTTGCAACAAACCCAAGAAATTTTGGAATTTGCAGCCCAAAAATTAGGAAAAGAAGACAAGGAGATGGCAGTCACTTTTGTGACCAATGAGCGTAGTCATGAACTTAATCTGGAGTACCGTGACACCGACCGTCCGACAGATGTCATCAGCCTTGAGTATAAACCAGAATTGGAAATTGCCTTTGACGAAGAGGATTTGCTTGAAAATCCAGAATTGGCAGAGATGATGTCTGAGTTTGATGCCTATATTGGGGAATTGTTCATCTCTATCGATAAGGCTCATGAGCAGGCCGAAGAATATGGTCACAGCTTTGAGCGTGAGATGGGCTTCTTGGCAGTACACGGCTTTTTACATATTAACGGCTATGATCACTACACTCCGGAAGAAGAAGCGGAGATGTTCGGTTTACAAGAAGAAATTTTGACAGCCTATGGACTCACAAGACAATAAACGAAAATGGAAAAATCGTGACTTGATATCCAGTTTAGAATTTGCTTTGACAGGTATTTTTACTGCTATCAAGGAAGAATGCAATATGCGAAAACACGCAGTGACGGCTCTAGTGGTCATCCTTGCAGGTTTTGTTTTTCAGGTGTCACGAATCGAATGGCTCTTTCTCCTATTGAGCATTTTCTTGGTAGTAGCCTTTGAGATTATCAACTCTGCTATTGAAAATGTGGTGGATTTGGCCAGTCACTATCACTTTTCCATGCTGGCTAAAAATGCCAAGGATATGGCGGCTGGCGCGGTATTAGTGGTTTCTCTTTTCGCAGCCTTAACAGGCGCATTGATTTTTCTCCCACGAATCTGGGATTTATTATTTTAAACAGTAAGAGGAAATTATGACTTTTAAATCAGGCTTTGTAGCCATTTTAGGACGTCCCAATGTTGGGAAGTCAACCTTTTTAAATCACGTTATGGGGCAAAAGATTGCCATCATGAGTGACAAGGCGCAGACAACGCGCAATAAAATCATGGGAATTTACACGACTGATAAGGAGCAAATTGTCTTTATCGACACACCAGGGATTCACAAGCCTAAAACAGCTCTCGGAGATTTCATGGTTGAGTCTGCCTACAGCACCCTTCGCGAAGTGGACACCGTTCTTTTCATGGTGCCTGCTGATGAAGCGCGTGGTAAGGGGGACGATATGATTATCGAGCGTCTCAAGGCTACCAAGGTTCCTGTGATTTTGGTGGTGAATAAAATCGATAAGGTCCATCCAGACCAGCTCTTGTCTCAGATTGATGACTTCCGTAATCAAATAGACTTTAAGGAAATTGTTCCAATCTCAGCCCTTCAGGGAAATAATGTGTCTCGTCTAGTGGATATTTTGAGTGAAAATCTGGATGAAGGTTTCCAATATTTCCCGTCTGATCAAATCACAGATCATCCAGAACGTTTCTTAGTTTCAGAAATGGTTCGCGAGAAAGTCTTGCACCTAACTCGTGAAGAGATTCCGCATTCTGTAGCAGTAGTTGTTGACTGTATGAAACGAGACGAAGAGACAGACAAGGTTCACATCCGTGCAACCATCATGGTCGAGCGCGATAGCCAAAAAGGGATTATCATCGGTAAAGGTGGCGCTATGCTTAAGAAAATCGGTAGTATGGCCCGTCGTGATATCGAACTTATGCTAGGAGACAAGGTCTTCCTAGAAACCTGGGTCAAGGTCAAGAAAAACTGGCGCGATAAAAAGCTAGATTTGGCTGACTTTGGCTATAATGAAAAAGAATACTAAGTAGAGGTGGGCTCATGCCTGCTTCTTGTTTTTACAGAAGGAGGACGTATGCCTGAATTACCTGAGGTTGAAACCGTTCGTCGTGGTTTAGAAAAATTGATTCTGGGAAAGAAGATTTCGAGTATAGAAATTCGCTATCCCAAGATGATTAAGACAGATTTGGACGAGTTTCGAAAGGAAGTGCCTGGCCAAGTTGTTGAGTCAATGGGACGTCGTGGAAAATATTTGCTGTTTTACCTAACAGACAAGGTCTTGATTTCCCATCTGCGGATGGAGGGCAAGTATTTTTACTATCCGTACCAGGTTCCTGAACGCAAGCATGCCCATGTTTTCTTTCAGTTTGAAGATGGTGGCACGCTTGTTTATGAGGATGTTCGCAAGTTTGGTACTATGGAACTCTTGGCGCCTGACCTTTTGGATGCCTACTTTATTTCTAAAAAATTAGGTCCTGAACCAAGCGAACAAGACTTTGACTTGCAGATCTTTCAAGATGCCCTAGCCAAGTCCAAAAAGCCTATCAAATCCCATCTCCTAGACCAGACCTTGGTAGCTGGACTTGGCAATATCTATGTGGATGAGGTTCTCTGGCGAGCTCAGGTTCATCCGGCAAGACCTTCCCAGACTTTGACAGCAGCAGAAACGACAGCCATTCATGACCAAACCATTGCTATTTTGGGCCAGGCCGTTGAAAAAGGTGGTTCGACCATTCGGACCTATACCAATGCCTTTGGGGAAGATGGAACCATGCAGGATTTTCATCAGGTCTATGACAAGGCTGGTCAAGAGTGTTCACGCTGTGGGACAGTGATTGAGAAAATCCAACTAGGCGGACGTGGAACCCACTTTTGTCCTCAGTGCCAAAGGAGGGGCTGATGAGAAAAATCATCGGAATCACTGGGGGAATTGCCTCTGGTAAGTCAACCGTGACAAATTTTCTAAGAAAGCAAGGCTTTCAAGTAGTGGATGCCGACGCAGCCGTCCACCAACTACAGAAACCTGGTGGTCGTCTGTTTGAAGCTCTAGTCCAGCACTTTGGTCAAAAAATTATCTTAGAAAATGGAGAACTCAATCGCCCTCTCCTAGCTAATCTCATCTTTTCAAATCCTGAAGAACAGGAATGGTCTAAGCGAATCCAAGGAAAGATTATCCGTGAGGAACTAGCTACGTTGAGAGATCAGTTTGCTCAGACAGAAGAGATTTTTTTCATGGATATCCCCTTACTTTTTGAGCAGAACTACGTCTCTTGGTTTGATGAGACTTGGTTGGTCTATGTGGACCGAGATGTCCAAGTAGAACGCTTAATGAAAAGGGACAACTTGTCCAAAGATGAAGCTGAGTCTCGTCTGGCAGCCCAGTGGCCTTTAGAGAAAAAGAAAGATTTGGCCAGCCATGTTTTAAACAACAATGGGAATCAGGACCAGCTTCTTACTCAAGTGGTCTCCCTGCTTGAGGGAGGTAAGCAAGATGACAGAGATTAACTGGAAGGATAATCTGCGCATTGCCTGGTTTGGTAATTTTCTGACAGGAGCCAGTATTTCCTTAGTTGTGCCTTTTATGCCCATCTTTGTGGAAAATCTAGGTGTTGGGAGTGAGCAAGCTGCTTTTTATGCAGGTTTAGCTATTTCTGTCTCTGCCATTTCCGCGGCGCTCTTTTCTCCTATCTGGGGAATCCTTGCTGATAAATACGGTCGAAAACCCATGATGATTCGTGCTGGTCTGGCCATGACTATCACTATGGGAGGCTTGACCTTTGTGCCAAATATTTATTGGCTAATCTTTCTTCGTTTACTGAATGGTGTATTTGCGGGTTTTGTTCCCAATTCAACGGCCTTGATAGCCAGTCAGGTTCCCAAGGAGAAATCAGGCTCTGCCTTAGGTACTTTGTCTACAGGTGTAGTTGCAGGTACTCTAACTGGTCCCTTTATTGGTGGCTTTATCGCAGAATTATTTGGCATTCGTACAGTTTTCCTACTGGTTGGTAGTTTTCTGTTTCTAGCCGCTATTTTAACTATTTGCTTTATCAAGGAAGATTTTCAACCAGTAGCCAAGGAAAAGGCCATCCCAACAAAGGAATTATTTACATCAGTTAAATATCCCTATCTCTTGGTCAACCTCTTTCTGACCAGTTTTGTTATCCAATTTTCAGCCCAATCAATCGGTCCTATCTTAGCTCTGTATGTACGCGACTTAGGGCAGACAGAGAATCTTCTTTTTGTATCTGGTTTGATTGTATCCAGTATGGGCTTTTCCAGCATGATGAGTGCAGGAGTTATGGGCAAGCTAGGTGACAAGGTGGGCAATCATCGTCTCTTGGTTGTCGCCCAGTTTTATTCAGTCATCATCTATCTTCTCTGTGCCAATTCCTCTAGTCCCCTTCAACTAGGACTCTATCGATTCCTCTTTGGCTTGGGAACCGGTGCGCTGATACCTGGGGTCAATGCCCTTCTCAGTAAGATGACACCCAAAGCTGGTATTTCGAGGGTCTTTGCCTTTAATCAGGTATTCTTTTATCTGGGAGGTGTCGTTGGTCCTATGGCAGGTTCTGCAGTAGCAGGACAATTTGGCTACCATGCAGTCTTTTATGCGACAAGCCTTTAGTTGTCTCTTTAACCTGCTTCAATTTCGAACATTATTAGACTTCCTGCGAAACAATATATGGTATAATAGTTCTATGGATTATGAAGCAAGTGAACAACTAACTGATGCACGATTTAAGCTCCTGGTTGGTGTTCAGTGCACGACTTTTGAAGAGATGTTAGCTGTATTAAAAAGAGATTATCAAGGTAAACACGCAAAAGGGGGACGAAAACCTAAACTAAGCCTAGAATACCTTCTTATGGCGACTTCAATATGTGCGAGAATATCGAACTTATGAAGAAATTGCGGCTGATCTTGGTATTCACGAAAGCAACTTAATCCGTCGGAGCCAATGGGTTGAAGTAACTCTTGTTCAAAGGTGGTGTTGCGATTTCAAGAACTCCTCTCAGTTCTGAGGACACGGTAATGATTGATGCGACGGAAGTAAAAATCAATCGTCCTAAAAAAACAATTAGCGAATGATTCTGGTAAAAAGAAATGCCACGCTATGAAGGCTCAGGCGATTGTCACAAGCCAAGGGAGAATTGTTTCTTTGGAGATCACTGTGAACTATTGTCATGATATGAAGTTGTTCAAAA
>NZ_VMLO01000026.1:0-28575 GCF_013276735.1 Streptococcus sp. 1559 | reverse complement strand
GAAAGAGGAACTGGACAAGGATATCTGAATCCGAATAACGACAGTAGCGGCGTTGGTCATTCGTTACTAAATACTTAGAAATCCGCTCTTTTAGTTTCAACTGGGAAAAAGTTCCTGAAAAAAGATAAGACCACCATACTGGGTTAAATGACCTCCATCGAAAGATAGTTGGTAAAAAGACTTGTTTTGGAAGTGATGATTTGGTAAACTGTTCATGTGAGTTTCCTTTCTTTTTGTGTTTTTTTCTACACTTATACCATAAAGGGGAAACTCTTTTTTGTCTAGTAAAAAACACCCATTGGGTGAAAAAAGAAACCATCCAGGATCTAAGCTAAGGCAAGGATTCTGGAGGGTTTTTAGATTAGGGGTGAATAATTGGGGTTTAACTTACTATTCACTCAAATCATATTCATACTCAATTGGGCTGATATCACCAGCTGCGAAGGCTTCACGCGCTTGAACAAGCGCTTTTGGACGAAGGAAGGAACCAACATGATCTACTCGGAAAGGTGCGTGTGTATGTGTCATCTTTTTCTCCAATTCTATTTCTAAGGTAAAATTGCTAAAGCACGAACAGGCGAACCAGTCGCTTGATTCCAGTTAGGGAAACTGATACTAATCAGGGCACTTGTAGCAGGCACTTGATTTAGGTTGGCTAATACTTCTACCTGATAAATATCCTGCTCCAAGAGATAGTATTCATTGAGAAGCCCATGCTCAGCAGCAGGAATGCCTGCATCAGTGTCAAAAGTCTCATGACCGACGGCCTTGACCTGACGTTCATGAATCAAAAATTCTAAGGCTTCTCGGCTCCATCCAGGACTCTGTTGCACCCCATTTTCATCAAGATTACGCATAGCATCTTGATCAGGCCAACGTTTGGACCAGTCTGTCCGAAAAGCTACAAAAGACTCTGGCAGGATTTGTCCATGTTCCGCTTCAAAGTCCAAGATATCTTGCTTCGTCAAAATATAGTTTGGATTTTCAGCTACTGCTGCCGACTTATCGATAACAAAAAGAGGCAAAAGCAAGTCCTTGAGGTCAATCTCCTCCAACCAACGACCACCTTCAACAAAGTGAATCGGAGCATCAATGTGGGTACCGTACTGACCAACCACAGAAAACTGTTGCACATGGAATCCATCCTTCAAAGTGAATAAATCCTTCTTTTCCAAGGCTGGAAGAGCTGGGAAATGCGGGCTATTTTCATCAATACGATGGCTTAGATTGACCCATTTCTTTGATTTTAACGTTTCATAAAGCGATAATAAATCAGACATGACAGAACCTCCTTGATAGAAACATAGTTTCAAACTATATCAGTTGTAATAGATGCTTCTATTATACCAGCAAAGAATTCCCTAAACAAGCATTTATCGATTATATCGCATTACTCTTTTCTTGAGGTATATATAGTTTTAAACTATACCTTTCGACTGCCACACTATTTGTTACCTATGTTTAAAAATAAAGTTGACAATCTGTCAAAATCCATTATAATAATTACCATAAAAACAAAAAGAGGTTGACAATCTTGAAAAAATCATACACCTTAGTTCTTCCAGCTATCGGGGCTGCCTTGATTGCTGTGCTGGCTCAGATTACCCTTCCCCTTGGTCCTGTTCCCTTCACATTGCAAAATTTAGCGATTGGGCTAATTGCTACTATCTTTCGTCCTCGTGAAGCTCTTCTATCTGTAGGCCTCTACCTCCTTTTGGGTGGAATCGGTCTTCCTGTCTTTGCTGGGGGAAGTGCTGGTTTTCATGTCCTGGTCGGACCAAGTGCAGGCTACCTCTGGTTTGATTTGCTTTATGCCGGAGTGACCGCCTATCTGACCCATCCCAAAACCAGTCCCCCTAAAATTTTTCTGGCCAATCTACTAGGAGATAGTCTTGTTTTTGTCGGTGGCATCCTGGGACTACATCTCTTATCGGGTATTCCTCTAGCACAAGCTACTACAGTCGGTGTCCTACCATTTATACTCCCTGACCTTGGAAAACTAGTAACCATCACCCTACTTAGCCAACCTATTTTTAGAAGTTTGAAAGGACAAGGCTATTTTCAACAATAATAAAAAGAGGCTGGAACAAAATTCCGACCCCAAATATAAAAAAACGAACAAAACTATTTTTCTGGTAATCAGAATTTTGTTTTGTTCGCTTTTTTATTCAATTATAGATTTGAATAGCTTAATAGTTAAGGTTTTAAAAATTGAAATCTTTTTATACACGATTGTTTAAAAAGTTATCGCTACATCATTTTCAGTAACATGATAACTAAGCTCCTTAACATTGATATCAGCCATTGCCCTCATCCAGGAAATTGCGGATGAAGTTTGGGGCTAATACTCTTCGAAAATCTCTTTAAACTTTGTCAGCGTCGCCTTGCCGTACGCCAGTACTGCCTTCGGCTATCTTCCTTGTTTGCTTTTTGATTTTCATTAAGTATTACGTACCATCTCTCTAACATACCTAGTGAAAAGAGAAGCAGATAGAAATTGTGAACTGACTGAAAATAAATTGAGTTCATAGATTCCCCAAATCTCGGTAGAAAACAAATAATCATGAAGGACTTTCCCTTCCTCTGCCGTTAACTCTACCGTATCATCCATGCTCTTCATATAAGACTTAATCATAATGGCATTTAAAATATGTTTCTGTTTGTTTTGAGAATGGACATGCTTTTGATACTCCTTGCGATACAAGTCCTCAAGAGGAGCTATATTCTTTGGATCCAAGACATCTATGATTTCTTTTCTCAACTCAGAATCTGTATCATACTGAAAACCTCTCGCCAGAAAGAGAATTTCCTCTACACTGGCAGATATATTTCCCAAGGCAAATAGAAACTTTTCCACCGAAAGCTCACTCTGACCTGTTTCAAAGCGGGACAACATAGACGGCGAAAATTGTCCCCCGGTTGCTTGTCTCAGTGAGATATTTCTTGACTCTCGTAATTGTCTAAAGACTTTTCCAATCTGCTCCATAGACTTCCCCTTGATTCCGTATTTTCTTCATTTTATCATATTTTTCAGAAAATTCATCAAAAGCTTGCCAAATTGTCAGAGTTATGAGAAAATAGGGGATATTTATCATGTGGAGGGACTGTAATGAGAGAGGATATCAAAATCAATGACCGTGCTTTGGCCTTGCAAGATCAAATTATCGAAAAACTAGAGAAGGTTTTTGATACAGATGTGGAATTGGATGTTTACAATCTAGGGCTGATCTATGAAATCAATCTGGACGAAACAGGTCTCTGCAAGATTGTCATGACCTTCACTGACACCGCCTGTGATTGTGCCGAAAGCCTGCCTATTGAAATCGTTGCAGGTCTGAAACAAATCGAGGGGATCGAAGATGTCAAGGTTGAAGTTACCTGGTCGCCTGCTTGGAAAATCACACGAATCAGTCGCTATGGCCGTATTGCCCTTGGACTACCACCTCGTTAATCAGACCAATCACTTTTAAAGATGAAAAAAGCAAGCCGAAAATGGCTTGCTTTTTGATACTCAATGAAAATCAAAGGGCAAACTAGAAAACTAGCCGCAGGTTGCTCAAAACACTGTTTTGAAGTTGTGGATAAAATTGACGAAGTCAGCTCAAAACGGCAAGGCGACGTTGACGTGGTTTGAAGAGATTTTCGAAGAGTATGAGTTTATTTTTTACCTGACTTGTCCATATTCCAGAAGTCTGTCACGGCTCCGCGTGAAGCAGATGATACGATGTGGGCATATTTACCGAGGACACCACGGCTATAAAGTGGTGGCAAGGTTGTTTCTGCCTTGCGTTTTTCAAGTTCTTCTTCGGATACGGCCATGGAAATTTCTTTGGTATCTTGGTCAACCGTAACGATATCGCCTGTACGAAGATAGGCAATTGGTCCACCATCCTGAGCTTCAGGAGCGATATGTCCAACAACCAGACCATAAGTACCACCAGAGAAACGTCCATCCGTCAAGAGGGCCACCTTGTCTCCTTGACCTTTACCAACGATCATTGAAGAAAGGGACAGCATCTCAGGCATACCAGGACCACCCTTAGGTCCAACGAAACGAACAACGACTACATCGCCATCAACGATTTCATCTGTCAAAACAGCCTGAATGGCATCTTCTTCTGAGTCAAAGACCTTAGCTGGCCCAACGTGACGACGCACTTTAACACCTGATACCTTGGCAACTGCACCGTCAGGAGCAAGGTTTCCGTTCAAGATGATAAGCGGACCGTCCGCACGTTTTGGATTTTCAAGTGGCATGATAACTTTTTGACCTGGTGTGAGGTCTGCAAAGTCAGCCAAGTTCTCAGCAACTGTCTTACCAGTACATGTGATGCGATCTCCATGAAGGAATCCATTTGCCAACAAGTACTTCATAACCGCAGGGACACCACCGACTTCGTAGAGGTCTTGGAAGACATACTGACCAGATGGTTTCAAGTCGGCCAAGTGAGGCACACGCTCTTGGATCGTATTGAAGTCCTCAAGTGACAAGTCAACATTGGCAGCATGGGCAATGGCAAGCAAGTGAAGAGTGGCGTTTGTAGAACCACCGAGAGCCATCGTCACAGTGATGGCATCTTCAAAGGCTTCACGAGTCAAGATATCTGATGGTTTGAGACCAAGCTCCAACATCTTAACAACAGCACGTCCTGCTGCTTCGATATCTTCTTTCTTATCAGCTGATTCAGCTGGGTGAGATGAAGAACCTGGCAAACTCATACCCAAAACTTCGATAGCAGTCGCCATGGTATTAGCAGTATACATACCACCACAGCCACCAGGGCCAGGGCAGGCATTACATTCAAGACGTTTCACGTCCTCAGCTGTCATGTCACCGTGGTTCCATTTTCCGATACCCTCAAAGACAGAAACCAAGTCAATGTCTTTGCCATCAAGATTTCCCGGTGCAATCGTTCCACCATAGGCAAAGACTGCAGGGATATCCATATTGGCAATGGCAATCATAGATCCAGGCATGTTCTTGTCACAGCCACCGATAGCGACGAAGGCATCCACGTTGTGACCACTCATAGCCGCCTCGATGGAGTCCGCGATGATGTCACGAGATGTTAGAGAGAAACGCATACCAGGCGTTCCCATAGCGATCCCGTCTGCTACGGTAATAGTTCCAAACTGTACAGGCCAAGCGCCTGCAGATTTGACACCTTCTTTAGCCAGTTTCCCGAAATCATGCAAGTGAATGTTACATGGTGTATTTTCCGCCCAAGTCGAAATCACTCCCACAATCGGTGTTTCAAAGTCCTTATCTGTCATACCAGTCGCACGAAGCATAGCACGGTTTGGTGATTTTACCATACTGTCATAAATGCTACTGCGGTGACGTTTATCTAATTCAGTCATTTGTTCCCTCCCATTTCAGTTTTTACTATTATAGCACATTTTAAAAGCAATGAACAGAAGAAAATTCTTGAATTTTCAGAAAATTCTATATACATATGAAATATTTAAAACTAAAAACAACAAAGCGGATTAGGGCACTTTCTGATGACCAGAATATGCTTTTTAATCCGCTTTCTTTAAATAACGTACTGTAATTGTTACAAAAATTCTTTCAGAACAGTGTATTCAACATCTATCTTGCATTATAAATTTCTAGAACTTTCTCTTTTATATTCGATTCACTCAAACCATACTCATTAAGAAGATAATCCACTTTCCCTACTTGACCGAATCTTTCTTGAACACCCATCCGATGAATTTTTGTTATTCCATCATCAGAGAATAATTCACATAAAGCACTGCCAATTCCACCTATCTGATTGTGGTTTTCTACAGTAAATATAGTTTTTCCACTTAACATTGTTTTTATCTGTTCTGGTATCGGTTTGATTCTAAATAAATCTATCACACCTACTGAATAACCTAATTTAGACAGTTCATCTGCAACTCGAATACTTGGAGCAACCATTATGCCAGAAGCAACGATTACAAGATCTTCCCCGTGTCTTAACTCAATGTAGCCTTTAGAAAAATCTTCTCCACCTTGATAGACAGCCTCTGGAGCTTTTCGAATTGTTCGAATATATTTTAGTCCTTTTAATTCTAATGTCTGGTTCAAGATTTCACGAAATTGGATATCATCAGTTGCTTCGAAAATGATCGATTTAGGAATTAAACGTAACAATCCAATTTCTTCAAATGGCATATATGTCCCACCATTCATTTCCGCAGTTACTCCTGCATCTGATCCAATAACAGTGGCATCCAATTGTGCGTATCCAAGAGAAATAAATAATTGATCAAATACTCTTCGTGAAGCAAAAGGGCCAAATGTATGAAGATAAGGTCTAAACCCCTGAATAGACAAGCCTGCTGCAAGGCCGACCATTTCTGCTTCCATAATCCCAACATTCACATAACGGTCTCCAAAGTCCTTTTCAAGATTATGAGTAGCCATCGAACTTGACAAATCGGCTTCTAAGACTACTATATCAGAATCACTTTGATTAGCCTCTAAAAGGAAGTCTCTATATACATGCCGTAATTCTTTCGTGCTTCTCATCATTCTGTTTCCTCCAATTCCTGACTTAATCTTTCTACAACTGAAGTTAACATTTGTTTCTCCTCTACAGTAGGGCGAAGATGATGATTGGATTTCATTTCTTCCAGCTCTTGAACCCCTTGACCTTTAATAGTATCTAATACAATGCACTTAGGTGATGAATTATTTGACTGTTTTAATTGGACAATCCCTTCATAAATTTCTCTAATATCTGAACCCTTGACCCTAATGGATTCAAATCCAAATGCTGAAAATTTTTCTACGAAGTCACCTGGATTACAAATATCCTTTGTAAAACCATCTAATTGTTTTTTGTTATCATCAACAAATACAATTAAGTTGGATAACTGTTGCTGAGAAGCAAACTGTATAGCCTCCCAACATTGTCCCTCATTTAACTCACCATCTCCAACAATAGCATAGGTATAAAAGGGACTTTTTCTTATTCTCTGACCATATGCAAGTCCGGTTGCAACACTAATTCCCTGTCCTAAAGAGCCAGTTGTCATATCTATGCCCGGCGTTAGATTTCTATCAGGATGAGACGGTAATTTGGTTCCATTTGTATTTAAAGAATATAAGAATTCTTTGTCAAAGAAACCATTCAAATAGAGTGTACTGTATAGAGCTGGTCCTCCGTGACCTTTTGATAATATGAAATAATCTCTATCTCGTGCTGCAAATATTTCTGGAGTCATTGGCATTATTTCACCATAAAGCACTGCTAGAACTTCTACGATAGACAGACTTCCTCCGTAATGTCCGAATCCAAGATGATTCAATGTTCTAAGAGTATTTAATCGGATGTTAGTCGCAAATTTTCTTAACTCATCTTCTCTATTTTCACTTAAAATCATCCCTTACTCCTCCTTTGCAGATGGCTTTTTAATAAAGGATACTCCAAACATAACTGCTAGAATAAGAACAAGACCAATCACAATGCCTGCTTGTGAACCAAATTGATTTAACATTCCTAAAATAATTCCTGATAGACCAAAATCTGCATCTGAGAAAGTTGATCCTTGGAAACCAAGTCCTCCCAAAACTGGCATTAAAAAGACTGGAAGAAAACTGATTAAAATACCTTGTAAAAATGCTCCAATAGTGGCTCCACGAACACCACCAGATGCATTCCCAATGACACCTGCAGTCGCTCCACAGAAGAAATGAGGCACAACGCCTGGTAAGATAACAACCGTTCCTGAAGCAATCATAATTGCCATACTTACTAAACCACCAATAAAACTAGAGATAAATCCAATTAGAACTGCATTGGGTGCATAAGTATAAACAATCGGACAATCCAAAGCAGGTTTTGAATTAGGTACAAGACGCTCTGAAATACCTTTAAAGGCTGGAACAATTTCACCCAAAATAAGGCGAACACCTGCTAAAATAACAAATACCCCTGCTGCAAATTGACCTGCTAATTGTAAAGCATAAACTAGACCACTTGTACCACTACTGATTTCTTTTTCTATATATTCTGACCCTGCAAAGATAGCTACAATAATGTAAATAACTGCCATGGATAAAGTAATACTAACAGTGCTATCACGTAAAAAAGCTAAACTCTTTGGAAATTTAATGTCCTCTGTTGATTTTGATTTGTCACCGATAAGGCTACCAGTAAAACCACTCAACCAATATCCCAAAGAACTGAAATGACCTAAAGCCACCTTGTCATTTCCAGTTAATTGAACCATATATTTTTGCACAAATGCTGGGGAAATACTCATAATAATACCGAGTGCTAATCCTCCTAGTAAGATAAGAGGCAAGCTAGTAAAGCCAGCAACTGATAAAATGACCGCAATCATACATGCCATATATAGAGTGTGGTGCCCTGTTAAAAAAATATATTTAAATCGAGTAAAACGAGCGATTAAGATATTGAACACCATGCCTGCAAACATAATCATTGCAGTAGCTGAGCCATATGTTGTTAAAGCTACAGCTACAATTGCTTCATTATTCGGCACAACGCCAGATAAATGAAAAGCATGCTCAAACATGGTACCAAATGGATTTAAAGAATTTTGTACAATTCCTGCACCACCAGATACAACTAAGAAACCAACAAAGGTCTTAATTCCACCTTTAATAATATCAGGTAATTTCTTCTTCTGAAGAACTAATCCTAAAATTGCAATTAAAGCTACTAAAATAGCTGGTGTACTAACAATATCCAATATGAACTTCATCATGACGCTAGCCTCCTATATAAGTCCTTTTTCTTCACAAAGTTTAGTAATTAATTCTCGTAGTTCATCCATATCAATAATACTATTTAAGATACGAACATCTCCAAGATGACTAGCTGAATCAGCTAGATCACGACCAACAATCCAAATATCAGCTGCATTTGGATCTGCTCCACCTAAATCATAATGTTCAACTTCTACATCTGAAACATTCAAATCACTCAATACAGATTCAATATTCATCTGTACCATAAAACTTGAACCTAATCCTGAACCACAAGCTGTACCAATTTTTAACATTATCTAATCCTCCTGTTTAATTATCATTTTAATGTCATCATAGTTTTTTGATGATATTAAAGTTTGAACATGATTTTTATCTCTTAAAATTGTTGTTAAATGTGACAAAGCCTTTAAATGACTCTCATTATCAATGGCTGCAATACAAATCAACAATCTTACCTCTTGTTCTGGATTATCCAATAAATAAATCGGTTCTTCCAAAACTAACATTGACATTCCTATTTCATTCACACCTTCATCTGGCCGAGCGTGAGGAATTGCTACTCCCTTCCCTAAATTAATAAAAGGCCCAAACTCTTCTACTTTTTGAATCATTGCCTCAGGGTAGTTCTCAGTTATCTTATCTTGATCCAAAAGCGGTTTAGCTGCTAAACGAATCGCCTCCTTCCATCCTAATTTTTGCGAACTAACCTGATAGGTTTCTTTGGTAATAAGTTGTTCTAGCACTGGTACAATTTCCTTTCGATCATTTTTTTGATAAAGATAATTCTTTAACGCCAATCTTAATTCCAATTCTTGTGTAATAATTCCATATTTTTTGACAATATTCAGGATTTGTTCAATCTCAAAATCCCCATACTCTAAATTCGGAAAATCTTTTAACACTAGTTCTACTAGTTGTATTGCTTGCTCTTCAGTCATCATAACCGAAACTAGATAATTTGGCTTTTCTGTCTCCACCTTTATGGTAGAAAAAACCATATCATAGTCACTACTAGCTTTCACCTGTAAATCATCAATCTTTAAGGTTCCTATAAACTCAATTTGAGGAAATAATGCTAATAGATTCTCTTTTAACATCAATGAAGAACTAACACCATTAGGACAAATGATTGCTGCTTTATACCATTTTTGAGGCAAAGTATCTGCTTTCTTTAAATAACCTCCGAAATGGATAACAAAATATGCTGTTTCACTATCAGGTATGGGATTGTCAATAGCGTCCATCAAGGGCATCAAAGAATCTTTGACTAATTCAAATAAATCAGGATAATGTTCTTTAACATGCAATACATATTCATTTGAACTAGGTAGGCCGAACTTTAATCTATAGTAAGCCGGTATAAGGTGGCGGCGAAGATTTTCTCTCAATCCTTCCCTTTGTTTAAAATGTAACAAAGAAATATCTTCCATTCTACTTATAATAGCCTCTGTTAATTGATTAAAGTAAACCGGAGCAACATCTACTTCACCTTCAAAGCAACTTGATAATAAAACGGTGATATAGCGATAATCATCCTCAGAAAACACCGTATCTATAATTCCCAAATCAACCACTGTATCCAATAAAATAGTGGTTATATCTTGAATAACAGGAGATACTAATGTCTCTGAAAGACATACTCTTTCAACATCCCTTTGATACCTACACAGAATGAATACTAAACCGAAAAGGTAAACTTTTAATTGATTAACAATAGGTACTAGCTGTAGCTTCTCATAATAATCTTTAACTACCTGATTTATCAAATCATAAGTTAATGAATACCCCCAACTGGATAAAACATAATCCAAACCCCAAATCCCTATGGAGGATTCCAGCAACTCACTAACCATTTGAAAAGCTAAGCGGTGCTTATTCCACTCTGAACCGTGTAAAGTATAACCTTTTGCTCTACTGTACCCTAGCTCCAAATCATTATCTAACATAATCTTTCTTAATGATTGAATATCAGATAAGGTTGTATTCTTACTTACTTTCAAAAAGTCTTGGTAATGATTATTCGATATAAAATCTAATCGGCAAAAAGTGTAAAGATAGATTAAAGCTAAGCGAGTCGACTTTGGTAAAACCAATTCATCCGACTTAATAATATCTGTCAAAGACTGCTTCGTACGATTTGATAAACTATAGCGACCTTGTTTTTTATCCAGCACTATCCCTTTATTAGCTAGATAAGGCACTAAATAATCTATTCCTTCTTTGACTTCCTTTATAGGTAAGCTCACCTTAACAGATAATTCATATAATGATAGCTCACAATGATCCATCAAAGTCATCAAAATAACTAGTGCTCTATAATCAAACATTTCTCTTCCTTTCTAACTACAATTATAGTGTAAAAGTTATAAGAATAAAAGAGTATTTGAGCACAATATAATCTCACCTTTTAAAAGAAATTATTGGGCTGAAAGTTTTTAGTGATTATTTTCAACTTTCTATTGACTTTTAAAAACAAAGTGATATCATTTAGATATCAAATAATGGGAATGGTTGAAACGACACTGGAACGGCTCAATGAAGGGGAATTGGTAGAGATTGACGAAGAACGAAAAGCTGCCATGGTTTCAAATCTCCTTGTCGTTCTTTGTGGCAATCATGATGCACAACCAATTGTCAACACGGGAAGTCTTTACTAAAGATGGTTGAAGCTAAAAAAAGCAGATCCCCCTTCGACTCTCAACAAAGTTATACGCTGCACTCACATCATGGGCAGAAGATGACTTTCGTTCAGTCAATGGGCAAATCGAATATCTCCTCACAGAATGTGTCAAACAACGGAAGAAAGACGGAAAATACGTATCAGAAACCATTGACGAACCATTTGAGATTGATATTTAACACCTTCTCCTGTCTGCCGTGCCGAATAGGAGAATTTTTTCATCTTTTTTTGTCAAGTAACTTTACTTTACAAAAAAGTTTTGATATACTATTAAAGTTGATGAAAATCAAACCTAACTGAATTATATCTTAAAAGGAGAAATTAAAATGGCAGTACCTGCACGTCGCACTTCAAAAGCGAAGAAAAACAAACGTCGTACACACTACAAAGTAACAGCTCCATCTGTAAACTTTGACGAAACTACTGGAGATTACTCACGTTCTCACCGTGTATCACTTAAAGGATACTACAAAGGACGTAAAATCGCTAAAGCTGCATCAGCTGAATAATAGAAGGGAGATACCATGCGCGTAAATATTACACTTGAACACAAAGAATCTGGTGAACGCTTGTACCTTACTTCTAAAAACAAACGTAACACTCCAGACCGTCTTCAATTGAAGAAATACTCACCAAAACTTCGCAAACACGTTGTGTTTACAGAAGTGAAGTAAGCATTCAATACGAATCAATACAGAAGAAAAACGCTGATTCAAGCGTTTTTTCTTTTTGTTAATTTCAGTACATTGCAATGAGAATCATTCGAATGACTACATTATTGATAATATTTGTTAAGCCATCAAAAGTAATTAACATTTCATAACGAGTAATCCTATTTAAACTCGTCTCGCTATCTATTTTTTCTTATCTCTGTGTTATAATGAAATAAAACAAACATTTATATTCCGTTTTTAGCATCTCATTAAAATTGTTCAACATTAATCCTTTCAATCTATACTTAATGAAGATACACACTTTTAATCAAACTTAAACTCTAAAAATATTTACATTACTATTTTAAAAAATATCATAAAATCAAAGATTTAAATTGACAATCCAGTTTACTTTTTTACTTGATTTTCATATACTTGTCAATATACCTTAGAAATATAATTCAAGTACAGGTTATAGTCACTCACTACATTGGCTTTCTATAATAAAAATATTGAGAAAAAATTTTAATAGGAATTATAAACATGAATAATACATTTAAAAACATACCTAAACCCTATTTACCAGAAAAACTTCCATTTGACTATACTTCAATATATACAGATCCACAAATAATTAGATTAGTTTCTAAAGCAGGTATAGCTATTGGAACCTATGAAGGATTTTTAGCATCTATTATCAATCCAATGCTACTAATTTCACCATTGCTCAGCCAAGAAGCCGTCCTTTCCTCAAAACTTGAAGGTACTCATGCAACTCTAGAAGACCTACTAAATTACGAAGCAGGTAATAAGGTTGATATAGAACGTGATGAACTACATGAAATTATTAATTATCGAAAAGCACTTTTTTATGCTCTCGAAAATATTACTACAATTAATGACAATAACTCTAGAGGGTTACCATTATCTAATAGAATAATAAAAGAGATGCATAAAATTCTATTGGATAACGTTAGAGGAAGCAGCAAGAATCCAGGAAATTTTAAAAGAACTCAAAATTACATTGGAAGTAGAGCAACTATCTCTTACACACCAGTTCCGCCAGAACAAACTACGGAGTATATGTCCAATTTAGAACAATATATGCATCATGATGATTTAGACTTATTAGTTCAATCAGCTATTGTACATGCTCAATTTGAAATGATTCATCCATTCGAAGATGGTAATGGTCGAATAGGAAGATTGTTAATCCCACTGTTTCTTTACTACCAAGAATTGCTATCTTATCCTACATTTTACATGAGTTCATATTTTGAAAGTGATCGATCACTATATATCTCTCATTTATCAAACATCTCTAAAAATAATAACTGGAAAGATTGGTTTAAATACTATTTGGAAGGAGTAATTTTCTCAGCAGAAGAGAGTACAAAAAAGGCACAGGATATCTTAAATCTTTATAATAAGATGAAAGAAGAAATAATACCAAAATTGAATTCTGTCTCTGGTATTCAACTTCTTGATTTCATTTTCTCTTCTCCAATTTTTAAAGCAAAACAAGTCAGCAAACACCTCAGTATCTCTGAACGTACTGTATATACATTATTAAATAAATTAATTGATGAAGAATTTCTTTCAACAGACTCTGCTCAAAGAAATCGTACTTACTTTTGTCCACACCTGCTAAGAATAGTTCAATAATTTTATATTGAAGCTCATCTTCGTTTTGCTTCACTTCTACTTTCTTTCGTGAAGTAAAAACGGNNCCGTTTTTACTTCACGAAAATAATACACACTTTACTTATTTTGTTTTAGAAAAATAACATCACTTCTCAAAAAGTTAGTCATTATCTTTATGTTAAGGATTAAATTCTGTATTTGATAGGACTGAATCCTTTTAGTTTAGTTCTAATTCGATTTTTACTTAAATAATCAATAACAAAAATGACAATAGATTTTCTACTGTCATTTTATTTTTCTAAATTTTTAGCAGAGTATTCTCACAAGTCTCTAAATCTCTTTCAACTTTTCGAGATAGGCGGTTAATTCTGCTTGGGCTTCTGGTGTTGTGCCTACTAGTTGGCTGCGCATGTGTGCGAGTCTGGCTTCTACCTCTCCAATCTCTTTATCAATCTCTGCGAGCTGGTCTGCGAGGTCGGCTAGAGGAACAACGGGTTCTTCCTCAAAGGTATCGACATAGCGTGGAATGTTGAGGTTATAGTCATTTTCGACAATTTCTTCAAAGCTGGCTAGATGAGCAAACTTCTCGACATTCTCGCGTTTTTGATAGGTCTCCAAAATCTTGGCAATATGGTCTTCGGTCATATTGTTTTGATTTTTCCCTTTTTCAAACTCTTTTGAGGCATCGATAAAGAAGACATCCTTATTGGTGCGATTCTTTTTAAGGATGATAATAGTTGTCGGAATAGAGGTATTGTAGAAGATATTTGCTGGCAAGCCGATAACTGTATCAATAGCGCCTTCTTCTAGCAGGTGCTGGCGAATCTTCTGCTCGGCTGCTCCTCGGAAAAGGACTCCGTGGGGAAGGACAATGGCCATGACCCCATTATGCTTGAGGTGGTAAAAGCCGTGAAGAAGGAAGGCAAAATCTGCTTTTGACTTAGGTGCAAGAACTCCATAACTTGAAAAGCGAGGATCTTGCAGGAAGCCACTATCTGCTGACCACTTCAGTGAATAGGGTGGGTTCATCAAAACCCCATCAAAGTCTGTTGGCTCGGTAGTCGGCCAATCTTCATCTAGGGTATCGTGGTTACTGAGGTGATAGTTCTCAATCGCGACCCCATGAAGCATCATATTCATGCGAGCAAGGTTGAAGGTCGAAGTAATCAACTCTTGACCGTAGTAAGAAATCGTCGAAGCTTCCTTACTATAGCGCTTGGCATTGAGCAAGAGAGAACCAGACCCCATGGTCGGGTCGTAAACCGACATCCCCTTTTGATGCTCACGCCCTGCAAAGACAATCTGAGTCATGAGGTGAGAGACTGCTTGAGGTGTATAGAACTCTCCAGCCTTTTTCCCAGAATCACTAGCAAACTGGCCAATCAAGTACTCATAAGCATCACCCAAGATATCACCAGCATGACTAGACACATTGAGGTCGTTGAGCTGTTTCATAACCTCAGAGATGGTCTTGTTTTGCTTTTGTGGAGTATTACCTAGCTTTTTCGCATAGAGGTCGATATCTTCGAAGAGATTTTCAAATTTTTCATTGGCCTGCTCGATATCACGGAAACTTTGGGCTAGGGATTCTAGCTGGAAGGTTCCTTCATGGATAGACTGGACCAGCTTGGTAAAGGTCAGAGAAGGCTCAATCACATAGCCTAGCTCGTCATTTAAGACCTCGATGAGGTCTTCACGGACATCTGCATCCGCAAAGTTTTCCTCGTAGAGAAGCTGGGCTTGCTGGAAGGACTCAAAGGTCTCGTCCAAGTTATCACAGACGGCTTGGAGGATGTTGTCGGATAGGTACTTGTAGAAAATCAAGCCCAAGAGGTAGGACTTGTATTCATTAGCTTCCATCTGGCCACGCAGGATATCTGCCGCATTCCAGAGGGATTGGTAGAGTTCTCTTGATAAATCTGTTTGTGACATAGGGTCTCCTATCAATTTCTACTTTCATTCGTTTAGTGTAGCTTTCTGAGGTCTTTGTATCTTAGATAATCGAACACGACCTAAAAGCTGGGTAAAAAAGATAAACTGTCTGGTCTTCATCGAATACTGTCCCAGTTTCCTATTTTTACTGGGCTTTTGACGGTCTTTGTATCTTAGATAAACATTTTTCTGAGTAGGGTTTGTTTGCTTTCTTTGAGCTGGTTGACTTTTTCCTCTTGCTTGGCAATGGCCTTGTCTAGGTCTTGGAAGAAAGAACCGATAGCTTCTTGTTCAGGGAGAGAGGGAACGAAGACGGTAAATGACTGAATTGTTGGCAATCTTAGCGAATCAACCGTTGCCTTTACTGTATTCCTCATAGCATGCTGTTTAAAATCTTTTTTCATCTGCTGTAGTACAAACTTAGCGTTAACATCTGTAAAGTTAGAGATTTTATAAACACGTTGATGAACATCGAATTTCCCATTTACATAATGAAAAATTTCTCCTAATCTTCCTTCTCCAGGTATTAAGATAGCCTCTCCATCAAAAGAATATGAATTAATTCGTTTTACTTCTTCTGAACGAATGTAAAATGGATATAATCCATTCTCAACAGAATCTTGAACATCTCTACCACCAGTTTTTATATTCGTAACTTCCCCCAACTTCACTTCCTTCCAGTCATTTTCAAATCCTGCGAAGCGAAGGGCTGGTTTGGTTTGTCCTTTGGCTGGGAAGAGGAGTTTGAGGTAGGTTTTCTTCTGCTCTTTGAGCACCTCTAACTTACGCTGTTGAAGGCTAATGAGCTGGTCAATATCTTGGAAGAAAGTTGATAGAATAGAAATCTCTCTAAAATCATTAGGGATAACTAAACTAATCTCTGACATTACATTATTCATTAATTTCGGGTTGCCAACTTTTGAAACATATTTCCAAGCTTCGTTATTTAATATTTCTGCAATCACTTTATTAGCAAAACCTTCATCAGACAGTAAAACACCGTTCACATTTGTACTATAAAATTTTCCTTCCCTGTAATTTACCGTTCCAGCATTTGCTCCATCAGTTGTCCAAGTTATTGCTGTTTCAAATAGATATTTATCATAATAGCCTAATAACCCTTCATTTTTGGTTTGAGAAGAATATACAGGATATTTATAAGTATCTGTTTTTTCTTCTGATATCTGCGTTGTTGCTAGTACTTGTCCCCTAGTAACTCTAAAAATATCTGAGACTTTCACTTCCTTCCACTCATCTTCAAATCCTACAAATCGATAACTTGGTTGTTTTATCATATTACTCCTCCAACTATTTCATCTTTATTTGTATCTATAAATTGCAATTGATAAGCTTTATGAGCACCCCATGCCTTAAGTATTTTCTTAATAGTATATTCATACTTCTTATCAAACTGGTCTACATAAATGCTCACATTCGGTGCCTGTTTAAAGATTTCTTTAAAGTACGGAGCATCCACTCCATTCTCATCCCGAATACCAAAACCAATGAAGTAGATTTCTTTGATAGAACTTAAATTTTTGAAAAGGGATTCGTGCTTTCTAAGTTGCTGATGGACGGGCTTTCTAGTCAAATAAACTAAATTATGAAGAAAGTCACGTACCTCAGTTGGGTTATTTTGTCTAAATTTATCATAAGAATCCATTTCACGATTATGTCCAAATATTAGTTTATCTTCAGAAATACTTCCATGTATATGACATATTTGTTCAGAATTTATACCGTAGAAATCCTCTAATAACATACTATAATTAAAAGTTAAAAAGTAGGCATTTTTATTGTGTTCAACAGATTTCTTTCGTTTTAGTTTTTTTAGATTAGTAGGCATATTATCCCAATCAAGAATAAAACATTGAACCCATTCCCTAAATAAGTTTTCAATGTCTGCTCTTAGAAATTTTTCAAGAATCGTTGCCAGTTCCTCAGAATATGTTTCTAAATTTTCCAAGACACAAGATGGCGGTATAATTTTCACCTCATTTATCCAACCTAAATCACGCTCCAACTGAGACCAAAAATTTTCTAATCTCATTAATTGCATCATATGTCGATAAATAAATTGATACCGTTCATGTTTATCTAACTGACCATTTCTAATTTTAGGCAGAGAATATCCATATATGTCTCTCAACTCATCTTCATTAACATATCGATGTTGTTCTTGAATTTCAATATCCTTTTCCCTAAAAAAGTCGCAAATTCCCTTTGATGTTTGCAACGACTCTAACAACTCATCTTTCCCATAAGCCTGCTGATAAACAAACTTCTTGAAATATAGATAATTCGTCTTCAAATCATGCGCCATATCAAAACCATTTCCGATAATAAATAATTTCTCCACTCTATCCCCCCTTTCTATTACTCCATTTTCTTATTTCTACACTTTAGGTTTTCTCTTTTTGATTTCTATTCTTCAATTTTACCTATTTTTACACTTTAGGATTGCCATCTATCATTTCTATTGTTCAATTTTGGCCATTTTTGCACTTTAGATAGGAAACTATGCTATTCTATTCTTCAATTTTGCCTATTTTGAAACAATAGATAGGCTTATTTTGTGATATAATGTTAAAAAACGTTGAAATGCGAGGATGACTACATATGAACTATAGAGAACTTAGAAAAATCTACTACAGTCATCGTGACCAGTATGAGGAAGAGTATCAACTACGCTTACAAGGATACAGTTCCATTAGAACATCTCTTTATCCTCATTTAATGCAACGCGATACTGTCAAAACAAGTCAATACCCTTTATTTGTAACCCTACATCTAGGGATTTCCCAACTGATGGAAACTATTTCACAGCAGTCTCAACGAATTAGTGAAATAGCTGATACCCTCCCTAAGATTGCCCACGATCAGTTTTATAAAGAACAGCTCTACCAATCGATTATTTCCACAAATGAAATCGAAGGTATCCATACAACTCGTAAAGAGTTGGTCGATGTGGAGAAACTCCTAGAGGAAGACCCCTATAAGACCGAACAAATCAAACATCTTTCCACCTTGCGAATGTACCAACAAATCCTTAAGGATGAATTTCTCCAAATCCAATCTCTTGAAGATATCAGAGGGATTTATGACCAATTAACACAAGGAGAAATCTCGCCAGAGGATGAACTCGATGGAGAGTTTTTTAGACAGAAATCGGTCTTTATCCAAGACGACAAGACTGGCAAAGTCATCTATATCCCACCTCAAAAGGAGGAACAGATTCAGGTCATGCTGACAGAGTGGATTCGTTTTATAAACGACCATTCTATCCCAAACCTTGTCAAGGCTTGTGCTGGACACTATTTTTTTGAAAATATACATCCCTTCTATGACGGTAACGGTCGGACAGGACGCTATATCCTTGCCAAGTACTTGTCTAGAAAACTCGATAAATTTTCAGGGTTAGTTTTGTCCCAACAAATCAATCACCATAAGCAAGACTATTATAAGGCTTTTAGGAATACTGGCGATCATCTCAACCGTGCCGATGCTACCTTCTTCGTTGAAACCTTGTTGACTTTTATCAAGGAAGGACAGGAAAATATTATCCAAACCCTCCTTGAAAAACAAGAGCAACTGAATCGCTATAAAGTTAAGATAGAGCAGACAGAAGGGCTGGAGGAAGTCGAGAAATACATCTTGTTTCTACTCGCTCAGTCCAAGCTCTTTGTTGATGATAAGAGAGATGGTATAGAAGATAGAAGCATCATCCAACTGGCCAATCAGTCCAACCATCATTACTCTAAGAAAAAGGTCAAGGATGCTTTCTTGCATCTTGAAGATAGGGGAATTTTGACCCTAATTGGTCGAAAACCTTCCCAACATTATCTTTCTGACTATTTTTAATACTCAATGAAAATCAAAGAGCAAACTAGGAAACTAGCTGCAGGCTGCTCAAAACACTGTNNAGTCACATATATACGGCAAGGCGACGTTGACGTGGTTTGAAGAGATTTTCGAAGAGTATAAACCTATCTCCCTCTTAGCGGTAAGATATCCTCTGAAATCATGCGCATATAGTCCTCTTTGAGGGCTTTTTTGTATTTGAGTTTTGGTAGTGCCTTGTCTCCGTGGGCTTCCTTATAGGCCAGATAGTCCTGAGATTCCGTAATGGCTTTTTCACCATTTTGCTTGTCTCGTCCGATGCGGTAGTTGTCCACTACGAACTGGAGTTCATCCTCTCCTATCTGCCAATAATCTGCCGTTTCACTAATCTTTTTCTGGGTTGTTAGCTCAATCATCTCATCCAACTTATGGGTCACAGACTGCCCCTGATAGCTCTTAGCATCTGCTTGGACATTCTGCCAGAGTTTGGAGATGAGGCTGGATAACTTGGGATTGGATTTGTTCAAATCTTCGATATAGTTATCTACCAGACCCTTTTCCTTTTTACCGATAAGGTTTTCCCGATTTTCGATCAAGGCTTGGATGAGAGAGAGGATATAGTGATAGTTTATCTCGTCGGTGCGGATGGATTCGAGCTCATACTCGATATCCAGCAGCACACCTTCATCTTCTTGGTCTTCTTTTCTGCGTCTGCGGAGTTCTTCGATGACATTTTGATATTGGCCGGCAAAGTTCTCGATGTCTTCTAGGCTAAGTCCAATCTCTCTGAGGATGACTTTCTCATCATAGTCAGAATAGACTTGTATAGAAGATAGGAGCTTGTCAAATTCCTGGAAGGCCTTGGCAAAGCGTTTTAATTCTGCATCTGTCGCTGTATCCAAATCCGGCACCTGCTCTGGACTTGGAGCGATGGCTAATAGTTGATGAACCTTCTCCAGAAACTTGGCCTTCTCCTCCTGCCATTCTGGGGCTAAAACACTGCTTTCGCCACCATTTGAGTAGAGGCTCAGAGCTTCATCCACCTTTTCTTTAAAACGGTCAGGCGTTTGGAAAGTAACGATTTGGCCGAATTTCTTGCCTTCATCAAAGAGGCGATTGGTTCGTGAAAAGGCCTGAATGATGTGCTGGGGTTTCATGGGCTGACGGTCCATGAATAGGGTCGATAGGCAAGGGGCATCAAAGCCTGTCAACAAGCGGTCCACAACGATAACCAAGTCCAACTGTTCCTCACGGAAGGCAAAGCGTTCTTTCTTACGAGCCAGACGGTCGTTGAGGTCACTATTGTAGGATGCAATGGTTGCTAGGCTAAAATGGGTACCAAACATGGCATTGTAGTCTTCTAAACTCTCCTCCATATAGGCTTGGTTGACATAGGAGTTTGCTTCATTTTCTGTCACAGAGTAAGTAATGGCAACCTTAGGGAAGTCTGGCAAAACCTTTTTAACATTTTCCGAAATGCTTAGAGACTTCTCTCCATTTTTGACTTGCTTAATCAGGTTATAATAGGCCTGCGCACGGACAATGCTTTTGACAGTCAAAATGGCTTCATAGGTTTTTCCTACCCCATTTTGGAAACCGAGTTTGCGTCTTGAGCGATTGAGAATAGCATCTAAAACGGCAAGCATATGTCCTTCGTCATCATAACGCTCCTCGTCAATCTCATCTTCTGCCCAACCAGGCATGGTCGTCTGATACTCCACATTAAAACCAAGAACCGCCTTGTCATGGATGGCTTCTTTGACGGTATATTGGTGGAGGCAGTCACCGTACTGCTCTTCGGTCGTCTGAGCAAGGTCTCCTTTTTGTTCACGTTTATTTTCTGTAAAGATAGGAGTTCCTGTAAACCCATACCAGAGAGAATTTGTAAAGAAGTGCTCTAGGTGGCGCTGGCGTTCAGGAGTCACTGCGCGATGGCATTCATCAACAACAAAGCCTAGTTTGAGTTGTTTGATACGATTGTAGACCTTTTGGTGACGGCCTTCATCAAACTGACGAATCATAGCATTGATTTTCTGGATGGTCGTCACAACGACACGGCGGTCATCAGAAGCTAGATTTTTAACCAATTCCTGTGTATCATCGGTCTCGTCGATATCGATCATATCGTTCTCTGCGTAAGATTGAAAAGAACTAGTCGTCTGCTGGTCAAGGTCTGTCCTATCAATCACAAAGATTGTCTTCTCAATAGATGGTATCTGAAGCAGATTGCGCGAAACCTTATAGGAGGTCAGGGTCTTTCCTGAACCGGTCGTATGCCAAATATAGCCTGACTGGCGCTTGCGACTGGCTTCACGGATAGCCTCAATGGCATGTACCTGATAGGGGCGTAATAAAATCAAGGCCTTCTTGTCATCATCAATGACAGAATACTGCATGACCATCTCGTGGGCTCTCGGTATCGACAAGACAGACTCTGCAAAGTCAAATAGTTGAGGTTGAGGTCTATTTTCACTATCCACCCACTTGGTCAAGAAGCGCTCATTTAGCTTGTTGGCTTTGGCAGCTGCGATGTAGCGGGTGTCTGTGACATTAGAGACGACAAACATCTGAAGACTTGAAAAAATGCCTCTGAACTGTCCTTCTTGGTCGTATTTTTTAATCTGACGGAAGGCATCCATGTAAGGATGAGAACGGCTTTTTAGTTCAATCTGAATCATAGGCAGACCATTGATCAGCAAAGTCACATCCCCACGACGCTGGCGAATCCCTTCTCCGCCTGTGATGACTTGATTGACAACCTCATAGCTGGATTTGCCACCAGCGACATTGTTTCTCCACAAGACTTCCAAGCGAATGGTGCCTAAACTAGCATCTTCACGTTGAACCTGCACCTTGGCAATGCCATTTTCCCCTGCTATCCACTTGGCTGCTTCGTAGAAGTTGACGAAATTGAGCTGGTTTTTAATTTGATTTTTCTCTGAATTTGTAAGGGGATGGTCTTGCAAAATGCGGACATTATTGGCTTCCAGCTTGGCAAAAAAGTTTCCCCATAGGAGGTCTTCTGTATTTAACTCAGGTCGATACACCCATTGACTTTCTCCCTTTGTCAACCGGTTGATCAAATCTCGCTCGATAGCCAATTCCTGTTTGGTTTTGGCTTTACCTGCTACAGGGATAGCAGTCTCATCTTTGGGAGAGAGTCTCTGGCTGATATGGAAATCCTGCAAGGCGGCTTGATTGAGATATTGCAATTTTTTGAGAAGATCTTGCTCTGTCCCTTTAATGGCTTGATAGCCTTCCGTCAATTCTTTATCTGCATCTAGGTAGTGATGTGGGTTCTTCTTTATTTGGATATAACCCTGCACCAAATCTTCTAAACGTCTCAGCTGAATAGCAAGCTGGTTCTGGAGTTCCTGAGAATTGCTTCCAGATGCTTCTTTCTGGTTGATAGCTTCTAGGTATTCTACGATGGCAGTATAACTAGGCTGCAACTCAGGTGCTGAAACGATGAGTTCTTGTTCTAATTCTTTTGATAACGTGTAAGCCATGTTCATACCCCATTTCTACAACGCAAAAAGCCTACCAAAAACATTGGTAGGTTTTGAAAATGGGTATGAAAACGCGAGTTTATATATATATATATATATACAAGCTAGTTATTTGCTTAAATCTGAAAACCATAGGGACTCTTCCTTTTCATTCATCCAAGGCGTTGATAAGATCGAAAAACAACGCCTTTACTTCCTTCTATTGTATCATAAAAGACTAGTAGTGAAAAGGTTTCCCATGGTTTTATCTCTTATTTCAGAGTAAAGGTAGTTTCTTTCTTAAATTTTCAATCTATCTATAGACTAAAAGATCTTTTTAGTTTAGAATAGTAATATAAACTATTTTTGTATCATGATAACTTAGAATAATTCATAATTTTTTAATAAAAATAAAAAATATAAATAGGAGAATTTATAATGTGTAAAGTCTATAAATATAGCGAACTATACTCAACAGATTTTATGTCTTATTTTGACAATAAAAAAGAAGTAATATCAGACATTGAACTTCAATCAGATGAATATAGTATAGATATTGATAAAATTATTGCTGAATTAGGAATTGAGGTTATAGAAACATACTTCGATTCGCATTCTGGAAAATATGATGCTGACACTAAAAAAATGTATGTTAATATTTTGGAACCGCTACAGCGTCAACGATTTACTAAGTCTCATGAATTAGGCCATTTTGTGTTAAAACATGAAGGAATTTCTGAACGTGAACAAACACCAGTAGCGAATGCTAAAGAAAGAGCTGCTAACCAGTTTGCAGCAGAACTACTAATGCCGCAAAAGTTAATCATAAAAGCAATCGATAGAATGGCAATAGATTATTCTATGACCTGGGAGGAATTAGATACTTTAAATGATGAAATTATTATTACTTATCTTGCTGAAAAATTAAATGTGTCCAATCCGGCTATGAAATATAGACTTATTAATTTGGGTGTATTGTCCATTTAAGGAGAATTTTATGTTACTTAGGGATAAATTCTATGAAAATTTAGGGACCTATTATTCATCCCCTGAAGAAATAAAAAATCAACTGAATTCAAAAATCTTTAATGATTTTAAAATAGTAATAAATATAATTGGAATAAACCAACCTCAGGAAGATTTAACACCAATTTACAAAATTCAAAATCTAGAACTCTCATCAACAAATAAAAACTCTAAATTGCAAGATGAAATCGATGATATCAATAAATATTTATTAAGTGCAGGTACGGGATTAGGATATAAAGATGAAAAAAATTCATGGAGTTTATTTTACTTAATAAAAGAAATGATTACATCGTTTCAAAGACAAGGCTATAATTACTATAGGGGACAAAGAGAGGATTGGGAAACAGTACCAGGGATATTTAGAAATTTACAAAATAGTGAAGGAAATAAATACTGTAACACTTTTGAATCTCTTTATCTAAATATCTCTAGAGAATTTCCTGATGAAGTTAAATATGTCCCTTTAAATCAAGAAATGTTAGATATCCGAGCTGATGAATTAGCTATCTTACAACATTATGGTTTGCCAACAAGTCTACTAGATATTTCCGAAAATCCATTCATAGCCATGTTGTTTATGTTAGGTTTTGGGAAAATAAAAAATCCTCAGTTAGAGTTCTATAAAATTGACTCCAGCAATGATAGTGAGAATGGAATAATTTCTTTAGTTCATAAGAAAATTACAAATAAGAGAATACGGGCACAAAAAGGTGCTTTTATAAATTTTGATAAACTTATTAAATTTATAAATTTTAAAAAAAATGAAATAGAATTAGAAAATTATAAACCTATCGATAGAATTATTCTAAATATCAAATTTAATATAGAGGCCTCTATTAAGTCTTTAAAAAATCAGCAAAGCTCTAATCATACTAAGCCAGAAGATGATCTATCTTCTAAAAATTTAGACGGAGTAATTAAATTTTTAGAAGGAAAGTCTGTCAAATCAGGTTCTGATAAAAATAATCAAGAGGAAAGAATTTCTGGCGACTACTATGAATTAATTCAAAGAGAACTTTTACGAAAGTTAAAAGAATACAATTATGAAACAAATGCCTTATTTCCAGATTTTTCAGACTATTTGATTTATAAATCTAAAGAATTCGAATTAAAAGATGATAAAAAATCTAATAGAGCGGTACTTAATGAATTAAAAAAAATTCAAATAACCTGCCTTATCATAAAAGCAAAAAGAATAGAAAAGGTAAATATAGAATCACAAGAGTCTGGAGAAAAAGTCTTTGAAATCAAAAAAACGCATAATATCAAGAATTATACAACCTTGATATTATGTGTTTTATTGTAGAAAGATTTACTTCATTTTCTCCTGAAATTGAGTTTTTCCCAGCATCCTTGTGTATTATTCTTGTACTTCTTTCTGAGCAGCCTTGCCTTGGTCGAGAAGGGCTTGGACGATTTTCTCATCGCGTAGTTTGACAGAATCGTTGATCATTTCTGCGGACTTGACGATGGTTGTTTCTAGTTGGGCACGTTTCTGGCGTCCCAATTCAATAGCTGCGACGATACCTTGGTTTTGAGCGACCAGACTTTCAGCCAATTTGGTAACAGACTCAACAGCGACTGTCGGGCTTTGGGCAATTCTTTCCATCTGCGGAATCACTTCCTTGCTGGTCTCAGCTAGCATCTGAAGGGCAGCATTATTGGCATTGACAATGGCATCTGCCACGACACCTGATTTCATGGATTGTTGCAAAATACCCAGTTGGGCAATGGAAAGTTTCATTGTCGGAATCGTATTACGACGAAGCATTCCCAATTTTTGGCGCATATCAGATGACACCTTCACAAGATTTCGCATCTGAGGTGTTGTTGCCCAGGCAACATAGAGACGGCTGACATACTCAGTATGTTGTTGTTCAAGGGTATTGACCACTTCAGCCATGCGGGCCAATTCTTGTGACTTGGTTTGGTATTCTACCGTACTTGTATCGAGTTGGTCAGCTTGAGCTTTCAGTTCTGCAGCGCGCTTGCCAGCTTCTGTCTGGCTGGCTTCGATAAAGGAAATCACTCCCACTAGATTTTCAATGGATTTGGTATTGTCCTCAATCAACATCTCAGCAGAGACGATATTTCGAGCTAGCACATCTTCTTGCTTGACCACTGCGGCAGCCATGCCATCGAGCTTTTGCTCTACTGTTTTTGAGTCAAAGTAAAATTCCTGTAGGGTATTCTTGCTCTTGTTAAACAATCGTTGCAAAAAGTTTGGCTTTTCTTCTAACTCAGCAATTTCAGCGTTCTTGTATTTGACTACAAAGCCTTGCAACTC
Source organism: Streptococcus sp. 1559 (assembly GCF_013276735.1). Taxonomy (NCBI): domain Bacteria; kingdom Bacillati; phylum Bacillota; class Bacilli; order Lactobacillales; family Streptococcaceae; genus Streptococcus; species Streptococcus sp. 1559. Next base: position 2,288 of record NZ_VMLO01000026.1, on the reverse strand, counting down.
ACGGTTGGTATTCTTGAGAAGATCATCCACTTGGGGAATCTGCAGTTTCTTTTGTTCTGACAAGATACGGTTGACCGTATTGTTCACACCTTCTACAGCAGATTGGCCAAAATCCAAAAGAGCATTTTGATTGGTGACAAACTGGTCTACCAACTGGGGCACGTGCGCCTTAATCCCTTCTTGTTGCTCAGGGCTCAGCTTCTCAAGGAAGGTCAAGGTCTTGTCCGAGCCAGTATTGGTCTCGATGATTTGGGTTGTCTTATCCACCTTAGCTACCGTATTATTGGCAATCTGGTCAATATCAAAATTAAATTCTGTCATGGTTACTCCTTTGTTTCTAACCTATTCTTTACGATCTTTTTCTAGGATACGCAAACTAATATCAAAATCACGCATATCTGTTTCATTGAGTTCTCTCAACACCTGGTCCAGCTCAAGGTCAAATTGTTCGATAGCTGATTTAGCTTGCTGTAAACGTTCTTCTGCTCGATTATAGTTTTTAGGATTGGCCTTAATCTTTAAATAGCCTTCTAAAATCGTTTTGAATTTCTCCATCTTCAAACTATGAATGGCCGTCAATTCTTCCTTATCCCCCTCGGCAGAGGTGGCAATCTTGTCTAAAATAGCCTGATGGTCAACGGCAATATTATCCAAGGTCTGAGACAATTCTGGAGCTAGTTCCTCTGGCTCCGCATTTTCAAGTTCTACCTGACTTTCTCTATCCAAACGTTCTAGCTGAACATCGATGTTTGCCCTTACTGTACGAACCTTTTTGTCAATACGGTTGTAGATATCAGCATCGATATAGGACTTGAGACAATCCGCCTCCTGATGGATTTCCCTCAGTTCGATCAATACTTGATTGGCCAGACTCTTATAGGAATCTGAACCTTTTTCTACTAAAGTTCCCTCCAATTGCTGAATATCCTTGTCCGCCTGACGAATACGAGCTTTTAAAAGCTCAATCCAATCGTCGAGAGAACGATCCTGCAAAAGAGGATAGCGCCAACGTTTATAGAGACGATAACCACCATAGCCTAGCAGGACACAAGCCGCAAGTGGGAGAGCATATTGAACCAAAAGGCCCAGTAAGAACAAGAAGCCCCAAAAATAGAGACAGCCTTTGCAAAAACCATTACCTGATTTCATAAACATTCCTTATTTTCAATTTATAAATCTATTTTAGCACAAAAGAGCAAAATGAGGGCGGAAATCCCCTAGAAAAGAGTTGATTTCTTTGCTGTAGAATGGAGGCTAGTAGAGCGTGGGCTAATTTCAGTAAAGCGGACTCAAACCACAGGCTTCAGTGTTATAAGATTGCGAAATGACCTCTGAGGACATATCAAAACAAAAGCTTGAAATATCGGAGGGGTTGTGTTAGAATGAACTTACAATGTGAGTAAAGTTACAGCATATGTAACTAAAAAGCCCCACCGTGCCACCGATGGTTTTTTTTGCTACCCTCTTAAAGGGTTAACCATTACTTCTTACGTTTCTTAAGCCATAACTTGAAAAGCTCAGATAACACGTTAATAAGTAACAGAGCTAGAAACACTGTGAGTAAAGTTTCTAGCATATGTAACACCTCCCTTCCTTAAATTGAGGGGGCCAAAATATAGTAGATTGAAACTAGAATAGTACATCTGGATTTCTAAAATATTACTAGAAATTGATTTGATTGTCCTGATTGATTTGTCCTATTTTTATTTTATTTCACTATATTATATCATCAAGATCACGTAATTCCCAAACAAAAACGCCTTTATGTGTATGTACTGATGTACTGACCCCAAAAAGTTAGACAATTAATTTAAGCAAAGGATTTAGTTCTGTATTGCACAGGGCTAAGTCCTTTTAGTTTTACCTTAATTCGTTTATTGTTGCAGTAATCAATATAGTCTACAATAGCTTGTTCCAATTGATTAAGCGATTGAAACGACTTCTCATAACCGTAAAACATTTCCGATTTCAGAATCCCAAAGAAGGACTCCATCATACCATTGTCTGGGCTGTTACCCTTACGTGACATAGATGGTTAGATTCCCTTATTCTTTAAAAAATGACGATAGAAATCGTGTTGGTATTGCCATCCTTGGTCACTATGGAGAATTGTATTTTCGTAATGGTTCTCTGTAAAGGCTTGTTCTAGCATAGCTTTCATTTGTACTAAGTTCGGCAAATAGGAGATAATTTCACTGTTAAAGCCATCTAAAACTGGTGATATAGTTGCTTAGTTTCAAACAAGCATGTTATAATAAAGCTATGGCATATAGTACAGATTTTAAACA
>NZ_VMLO01000025.1:0-3549 GCF_013276735.1 Streptococcus sp. 1559 | reverse complement strand
GCTGCCTCGACATGGCTGTGCCCCTCTTTGATGTAATCTAATGCTCGCTGTTTAAAATCTGTACTATATGCCATAGCTTTATTATAACATGCTTGTTTGAAACTAAGCAACTATAACATTTTCCAAGGTAAATAATTAGAATGGTGTTCTAATACAGACACGCCTAATTTACCTTTATTATATTTTATAGACCTACTAAGTAAGTTATAAGCCTCCGTAGCACTTTTAGTGAAAAGCACATTGCAGTTACTGGCACTTAGAAAATTTTTAATTTTTTTCTTAACAGCCTCATATTCATTAGAAAAAATTAAATCATTTTTTGAATTATGTCTCTTAATGTTTATTGGAATTCCTGAATAAACTTCTGTTAATTTATTAACAACAGCTTTTGGCTTGGGAACTGTAGCTGCATTATCAAAATAAATAATATCTGATGTTTGAAAAGAAAATAAATTCCTCAACATATTTCACCACTTTGAAAATCTACTACCATTAAAAATTTCTACTTCCTAAGATTTAAAATTCGATTTATGTAATACATTGTATTGGCACATCTTTTGGGAAATACAACTGAACCATTTAATACTACTACAGAAACTTCATCACTACTATGGCTTCTGCTGACTTCTCATGATTCCTTGTTACTATGCTTTAGGCGCTCATGAAACCTCACGGAATCAGTCCCAGATCTTTCTTCCTTTATAACAGAGGACGTTAAAAGGTTACAGTGAAAATAGGAAATCGGACGCAGAGTCTTTGGACTCTAGGAAGATTTATCTTTTTCACACAAACCTTAGTCCGAATTCAATTACTTTCATGACTTACAGATATAAGTTACGACTACCTATATAAACTTTAGAGTTCTTGGCTATCTCATCTGCTAGATAGGCTTTCCTAGCACCTCTCTGTTCCTAGAACCAGGATTTCGCTATTCTTTCCTCTAACGTTTTTTACTCTAACGTCAGGGTCTATCTCCAGACCGTCTTCGTCCGCTACCTCACGATAGTCAGGATTGAGGGGCGCTGTTGGGTTCATCGGTAGCTAGTGCCCACAGAGGACTTGTTCCTCAGATGTAGGCCATGACCCGTCGTACCTAAAAAACTATCCGACCTTGACTTAAGACCAGATAGTTCATCATTTTTATTTTTCAGCTGTAAGGGCAGCCATTGTGATGTAGTTGTATGGTTTGTTGAAGTGTGGCAAGAAGAAGAGGTCTGTCAATGCCAATTTATCAATTGTTACATGCTCTTGGATAGCAAGTGAGAACATGTGAATTCCCATGCTGATTGAAATATCGTGTGAAACCATTTGGGCACCAAGAATTTCACGGCTATCTTTGTCAAAGACAATCTTAATCGCTACTTCATGGTTATCGTGTTTCATGAATTCTGGTTTTTGAAGATCGTTAAATCCTGTCTCAGTCGCATTGTAACCTGCAGCTTTTGCTTTTTCAAGAGTCAAACCAGTTGAAACCATGTGAAGACCATAGATTGAGATACCGTTTGAACCTTGAACACCGATTCCTTCCAATTCATGTCCACAAGCATTGTAGGCACCAACGATACCAGTACGAACTGCGTTTGAAGCAAGGGCGATGTAGCTTGTGTCTTTACGAGCATTATCATAGACAGTCGCACAGTCACCAACTGCAAATACACCTGGAATTGAAGTTTCTTGTTTCTTATCTACAAGGAAAGCACCATTTCGGAAGAGTTCAATCTTACCGTCAGCAAGAGCTGTGTTAGGACGGAAACCAACCGCAAGAACAACCATATCCACATCAAAAGTTTCTTTATCGGTAATCAAGCGTTCAACTTTACCGTCACCTTCGATTGCTTTAACAGTTTGACCAAGAGCCAAGCGGATGTTGTGGTCTTCCAAGTTCTTCGCCATCATTTGTGTAAAGTCTTTGTCATAGTAACCGTTCAAGACAGTATCAACGATATCGACAAGGACAACTTCTTTTCCAAGACGCTCAAAGGCTTCAGCAAGTTCAACACCAATGTAACCACCACCAACAACGGCGATACGGTCAAGGTGTTGGCTCTTGTCAGCAAGTTTATTGATCACTTCTTCAGCGTTTTGGTACAATTTCACGAATTGTACGTTTTCAAGAGTTGCTTTAAATTCGCGGTTTCCTTTAAGAATTTCAACACCTTCTATTGGTGGCAAGATTGGTGTAGAACCTGTAGCGAAAATCAATTTCTCGTATGATTCTTTGTGCTCTTTTCCTTCAACTTCGGCTGTGACTACTTTGTTATCATAGTCGATTGAAAGAACAGGTGAGTTCATGTAAACCTTAGCACCTTTAGCTTCCAATTTTTCTTTATCAGAATAGAACAAGCCTTCAGCACCGTCAATTTGATTACCAATCCAAAGAGCCATTCCACATCCTAGGAAAGAGATGCTAGAGTTTTGGTCAAATACAACAATTTCGTTCTCATTTCCAAAATTATCCAACATAGTATTAATACATGCTGTACCAGCATGGTTAGCACCGACTACAACAATTTTACTCATAAAAAATTTCCTACTTTCATTCTAAATTTACCTTACTAGTATACCATTTATTGTCAGCGTTTACCAGAGGTTTGCTATTACTTTATCATTTTTTATCAAAAACAATTCTCCATTTATCCTAATTTCAAGCCTAATGAATTTTTTTAAGCATATTTCTTGACTTTTTCCAAATTTAATTTATGAAAATTCTAGCTTTATGGTATTATAATAACATGAAAATAAAATACAAGGTCTTCCATTTATATAATTATTTGATATTGCAACTTATTTTCTACAAAAGAAAAAAGTTGCTAGCTTGCCTCTTCGTTCACATTCTGAACTCCTAACGGGAACCACTATCACTATTTCATTAGTTAATGAGTGAGCAGATATCTTACTCTAAAAATCCTTTGATTTGCTCAAAAAGCTTGAATACCATTTCAATGCCAATAGTCAAGAATCTGAGTTGATGGAAATCAATTATCAAGCAGGAATAGCCCCCGTCACTGTTCATCCAGACCTGTTTGAACTGATTTCACTTGGTTTAGAGCATAGCCTAGCACTCTATAGCCAGCTCAACATCAGTATTGATCCCCTAATTCAAACCTGGCGCATTGGTTTTTCAGATGCCAAAGCTGCACAACCTCAAGAAATTGAAGCGGTGCTGTCTCTAATCAATCCTCATGATATCGAGTTAGATTCTTCTACTTCCATTGTATTCTTAAAGCAGAAAGGAATGAAAATCGATTTAGGTTGTTTAGTCAAGGGTTATAGTGCAGATAAAGGGTGCCCAATTTCTTAGAAAAGAGGGTATGACTTCTGCCTTGATCAATCTGGGAGGGAGTATCCTGACCATTGGAAAAAATCAGGCAAGAGGGGATAACCCTTGGCAAATCGAGATTCAAGATTCAGCCAATCCGAGGGGAAATCACTTAATGACCATTCCCGTTGTCAATCAATCTGTCGTGACTTCAGGCATTTATGAACGTCACCTGACAGTCGATGGACAAGATTACCATCACATTTTTGACAATAGACTTCCTGCAAAAC
>NZ_VMLO01000024.1:7620-16934 GCF_013276735.1 Streptococcus sp. 1559 | reverse complement strand
GATCGAAGTAATCCTACTTTACTTGTGTCTGTAAAACGAACGGTCTGATAGAACTGGACTCTGTCACGTATTGACTAGATGAAGGTTCACCAATATAAGATGTCCCTCAGGCACCAAAACAAGAAAGGAATAGGCACATGTCAAAATTGCTAGATAAGATAGTATCACGCGAAAATATGCTGGAAGCCTACAATCAAGTAAAATCCAATAAAGGCTCAGCTGGGATTGATGGAATGACTATCGAAGAGATGGATAATTATCTCAGACAAAACTGGCGCTTGACTAAGGAGCTGATAAAACAGAGAAAATATAAGCCTCAACCAGTTCTTAGAGTTGAGATTCCTAAACCAAACGGAGGTATCCGTCAACTAGGAATTCCAGCAGTTATGGATAGAATGATTCAACAGGCCATTGTTCAAGTCATGAGCCCTATTTGTGAACCTCATTTCTCAGATACGAGTTATGGCTTTAGACCAAATAGGTCATGTGAAAAAGCCATCAGGAAGTTCTTAGAGTACTTAAATGACGGCTATGAGTGGATAGTGGATATAGACCTAGAGAAATTTTTCGATAGGGTTCCTCAAGATAGATTGATGTCCTTAGTACATAACATAATCGAAGACGGAGATAGGGAATCCTTGATTCGTCAGTATCTTCATTCAGGTGTTATCATTAACGGTCAACGTCATAAAACGCTAGTTGGCACACCACAGGGAGGAAATGTATCTCCTCTCTTATCCAATATCATGCTTAATGAATTGGACAAGGAATTAGAAAAGAGGGGACTTCGATTTGTGCGCTACGCAGATGATTGTGTGATGACTGTCGGAAGCGAGGCAGCCGCTAAGCGTGTGATGTATTCAGTCAGTCGTTTTATTGAGAAACGGCTAGGTTTGAAAGTAAATATGACCAAGACTAAGATTACCAGACCAAGAGAGCTGAAATACTTAGGTTTTGGGTTCTGGAAATCATCAGATGGTTGGAAAAGTCGTCCACATCAAGATAGTGTTCGGAGATTTAAGTTTAAATTGAAGAAACTAACACAGAGGAAATGGAGTATAGACCTAACAAGACGTATTGAGCAACTGAATTTGTCCATTCGAGGATGGATAAACTATTTCTCATTGGGAAATATGAAAAGTATTGTCACCAGCATAGATGAGCGCTTGCGTACTCGCCTACGAGTGATTATCTGGAAGCAATGGAAGAAGAAATCGAGACGATTATGGGGATTGCTTAAGTTAGGAGTTCCTAAATGGATAGCAGATAAGGTATCTGGCTGGGGCGACCATTATCAATTAGTAGCTCAGAAGTCGGTACTTAAACGTGCTATATCAAAACCAGTCCTTGAACAACGAGGACTGGTTTCGTGTTTGGATTATTACCTTGAACGACATGCGTTAAAAGTTAGTTGAACCGCCGTATGCCGAACGGCACGTACGGTGGTGTGAGAGGGGCTAGAGATTATCCCCTACTCGATTATTTAGAGGACAAAAAAGAGGCAAAACTTTTTAAAAAATCTTTTTCATAACTTTATCCAGTACATTGATTGCTTCATCTTTCATGTTCTTTGTGACGTGGGTGTAGATGTAAGTAGTGACTTCAGAGTCGGAATGACCAACCCCGTCCGTGATTGTTTTTAAAGGAATTTTATTTTCTGCTAAGATGCTAATAGTGGTGTGTCTGAAGATGTGAGGGGACAGATGTTTGGGAATTGGTTTTTTAAGGCGTTCGTTTGCTCGCTGGAGAGACTTGCTCAAGACGGAACTATGAACTGGTTTTCCTGTATTGGTAACAAAAATACGGTCGCTTTTGTGCCAATTCTTATCGGTTGTTTCTCTTAGACGATTTATAGTAGATTGAAATAAGATACGAACAGCTTGATTAGGGAAATCAAATTAATTTCTAGAAATATTTTAGCATCCACGGTGTACTATTCTAGTTTCAATTTACTATAGTTCAATCATTCTATCAAGAATATTGAATATATAAAAGCGCGTACTATTAAAATTTCTTCTGATATCGAATTAGAGTCGGATGTTGATGGCGATAAATCAGATAATCTACCAGTCGACATCAAGGTACTAGGACAACACATTGAAGTGTATTCCGTACCTAAGAAACAATCATAAAACTCAAAGCCTTGTTACCGAGGCTTTTTTCATTATGTGATTTTCAGTAGGCAGATTTATTCTATCTAATACAAGTAAAGCTAAGTATTTAAGATTTAGCAGATGATGAAGAAAAGAAAGGATGGCCTAAATATTTTAACGGATTTACGAGGCTAATCATGGTATAATAAAAGGTAATGAAAAATTCCAACGAGGCAGAGATGAAATTACTTTATACTGATATTCGGACTTCTTTGACAGAAATTCTAACCAGAAAGGCGGAGGAGCTAGTTGCTGCTGGCAAGCGGGTCTTCTACATTGCCCCCAACTCTCTTTCTTTTGAAAAGGAACGCGCCGTGCTGGAATGCTTGTCCCAGCAGGCTTCTTTTTCGATTACCGTTACGCGCTTTGCTCAAATGGCTCGTTATCTGGTCTTGAATGATTTACCAGCTAAAACTACTCTTGATGATATCGGTCTTGGGTTGGCCTTTTACAAATGCCTTGCCGAACTCGATCCCAAGGACTTGCGTGTTTATAGCGCTATTAAGCAGGATCCTCAATTGATCCAGCAGTTAATTGAGCTTTACCATGAGATGACCAAATCTCAGATGAGTTTTTTGGACTTGGAGAATTTAACAGATGAGGATAAGAGGGCGGATTTACTCTTGATTTTTGAGAAAGTAACAGCCTATCTTAATCAAGGTCAGTTAGCCCAGGGAAGTCAGTTGTCCCATTTGATTGAGGCTATTGAGAATGACAAGGTAAGTAGTGATTTTAATCGAATCGCCTTGGTCATTGACGGCTTTACTCGTTTTTCTGCTGAGGAAGAGCGGGTTGTGGACTTACTTCACGGCAAAGGTGTTGAGATTGTTATCGGGGCTTATGCTAGTAAGAAAGCCTATACCAGTCCTTTTAGCGAGGGCAATCTCTACCAAGCCAGCGTAAAATTTCTCCATCATCTGGCTTCTAAATACCAAATGCCTGCTCAGGACTATTCTCAAACTCATGAGAAGATGGATAGCTTTGACAAGGCCTCTCGTTTGTTGGAGTCTTCTTATGACTTTTCAGAACTCGCTTTGGATGTCGATGAGAAGGATCGTGAAAACTTACAAATCTGGTCTTGTTTGACACAAAAGGAGGAGTTGGAACTAGTAGCCCGTAGCATTCGTCAGAAATTACATGAGAACTCAGACCTGAGCTACAAACATTTTCGTATTCTCTTGGGGGATGTAGCTTCTTATCAATTATCTCTAAAAACGATTTTTGACCAGTATCAGATTCCTTTCTATCTTGGTAGAAGCGAATCCATGGCGCACCACCCTTTAACTCAGTTTGTCGAGTCTATTTTGGCTTTGAAACGCTATCGTTTCCGTCAGGAGGATTTGATTAATCTTCTCAGAACAGGTTTGTATACCGACCTTAGTCAGGCTGATATTGATGCTTTTGAGCAATATATCCGCTATCTTGGTATCAATGGCTTGCCAGCCTTTCAGCAAACCTTTACCAAATCCCACCATGGAAAATTTAATCTGGAACGTTTAAATGTTCTTCGTCTGCGTATTTTAACACCTCTTGAAACCCTCTTTGCCAGTCGAAAACAAAAGGCTGAAAATCTCTTGCAAAAGTGGAATTCTTTTCTAAAAGAAGGAGAGGTGACCAAGCAGTTACAAGATTTGACAACCACTTTGGAAGCTGTAGAACAGGAAAGACAAGCCGAAGTTTGGAAGGCTTTCTGCCATGTTTTAGAACAATTTGCGACTGTTTTTGCTGGTTCACAGGTTAGTCTGGAAGACTTCCTAGCCTTGCTCCATTCTGGAATGAGTTTGTCCCAATACCGTACCATTCCAGCAACAGTGGACACTGTTCTGGTGCAGAGTTACGATTTGATTGCACCATTGACTGCTGACTTTGTCTATGCTATTGGACTAACTCAGGACAATTTACCAAAAATTTCTCAAAACACCAGTCTTCTGACAGATGAAGAAAGGCAAAACCTAAACCAAGCGACCGAAGAAGGCGTTCAATTACTGATTGCCAGCAGTGAAAATCTCAAGAAAAATCGCTACACTATGCTTTCCTTGGTCAATTCTGCTCGTAAGCAGTTGTTCTTGTCGGCTCCAAGCCTTTTTAACGAAAGTGAAAGTAAGGAATCTGCCTATCTTCAAGAGTTGATCCATTTTGGATTTAGGCGTAGAGAGAAGAGGATGAATCACAAAGGACTGTCTAAGGAGGATATGGGGTCCTATCACAGTCTTTTGTCTAGTCTGGTTGCCTATCACCAGCAGGGTGAGACGAGTGATAGGGAGCAAGATTTGACCTTTGTCAAGGTTCTGGCGCGTATCATGGGTAAAAAACTAGACCAAAGAGGCCTTGCAAATCCTGCCCTTCCAACAAGTCCAAGCAGCAAGACCTTGACCAAGGATACCTTGCAGGCTCTCTATCCTGCTGATCAGGAGTTTTACCTGTCTACCTCTGGTTTGACGGAGTTTTATCGCAATGAATACAGTTATTTTCTTCGCTACGTTTTAGGCTTGCAAGAAGAATTACGCCTGCGTCCTGATGCCCGCAGTCACGGAAATTTCTTGCACCGCATTTTTGAACGTGCCTTGCAGTTGCCTGACGAAGATTCCTTTGACCAACGTTTGGAACAGGCTATCCAAGAAACCAGTCAGGAACGGGAATTTGAGGCTATTTATCAGGAAAGTTTGGAAGCCCAGTTTACAAAGGAAGTTTTGCTTGATGTGGCACGGACGACTGGCCACATTCTCCGTCACAATCCAGCTATTGAAACCATCAAAGAAGAGGCGAATTTCGGTGGGAAAGAGCAGGCCTTTATTCAATTGGACAATGGACGCAGTGTCTTTGTACGAGGCAAGGTTGACCGCATTGACCGATTGAAAGCTGATGGGGCGATAGGAGTAGTAGACTACAAGTCTAGTCTGACCCAGTTCCAATTTCCTCATTTCTTTAATGGTCTTAATTCCCAACTGCCAACCTACCTAGCTGCCCTAAAAAGAGAGGGGGGGCAGAACTTTTTCGGTGCCATGTACTTGGAAATGGCTGAACCTGTTCAATCTCTGTTGACCGTTAAGAATTTGGCAGGTGCAGTAGTAGAAGCCAGCAAGTCTATGAAATACCAAGGTCTCTTTTTAGAAAAAGAAAGCAGTCATTTGGGTGAATTTTACAATAAAAACAAGTCTAATCAGCTGACAGATGAGGAATTCCAGCTCCTACTGGACTACAATGCCCATCTTTACAAGAAAGCAGCTGAGAAGATTTTAGAAGGCCAGTTCGCCATTAACCCTTATACTGAAAATGGCAGAAGTATTGCACCGTATGTTCAGCAACACCAAGCCATTACTGGATTTGAAGCCAATTACCACTTGGGCCAAGCCCGTTTCCTAGAAAAGTTGGACCTAGCTGACAGCAAGCGTCTGGTCGGAGAAAAACTCAAGCAAGCTTGGTTTGAAAAAATAAGAGAGGAGTTGAATCGATGAAGCCCATTCCCTTTTTAACTGATGAGGAAATTCAAAAACTGCAAGATGCAGAGGCGCACTCGAGCAAGGAACAGAAGAAAACTGCCGAGCAAATTGAAGCCATCTACACTTCTGGTCAAAATATCCTGGTCTCAGCATCGGCTGGTTCTGGGAAGACTTTTGTCATGGCCGAGCGTATTCTAGATCAATTGGCGCGTGGTGTGGAAATTTCTCAACTCTTTATCTCAACCTTTACAGTTAAGGCTGCCACAGAGCTTAAAGAACGTTTAGAGAAAAAAATCAGCCAACAAATCCAAGAAAGTATCGATGTTGACCTCAAACAACACTTGGGTCGTCAGTTGGCAGCCCTACCCAACGCAGCCATCGGAACCATGGACTCTTTCACACAAAAATTCCTTGGCAAACATGGCTATCTGATTGATATTGCACCTAATTTCCGTATTTTACAAAACCAAAGCGAGCAACTCCTTCTAAAAAATGAAGTCTTTTATGAGGTATTTGAAGCCCATTACCAAGGCAAACAGAAAGGGACCTTTAGTCATTTGCTGAAAAATTTTGCAGGGCGTGGCAAGGATGAACGGGGGCTACGCCAGCAAGTCTATAAAATTTATGACTTCCTCCAATCCACAAGTAATCCTCAAAAGTGGCTGAGTGAATCTTTCCTCAAAGGTTTTGAAGAGGCTGATTTTACCAGTGAAAAAGAAAAACTGACTGAGCAAATCAAACAAGCCCTTTGGGATTTGGAAAGCTTTTTCCGTTATCATCTGGATAACGATGCCAAGGAGTTTCCTAAGGCTGCTTATTTAGAAAATGTTCAGTTGATTCTGGATGAAATTGGCTCCTTAAATCAAGAGTCCGATAGTAAGGCTTTTCAATCAGTGCTTGCGCGTGTTGTCGCAATTTCGAAAGAGAAAAACGGCCGAGCCCTGACTAATGCCAGTCGTAAGGCTGATTTGAAGCCACTGGCCGATGCCTACAACGAAGAGAGAAAGTCCCAGTTTGCTAAACTAGGACAACTGTCAGACCAGATAACCATTCTCGACTATCAAGAACGTTATCATGGAGACACTTGGAAACTAGCTAAAACCTTCCAAACCTTTATGAGCGATTTTGTGGAGGCTTATCGTCAGCGTAAACGTCAGGAAAATGCCTTTGAATTCGCTGATATCAGCCATTACACCATTGAGATTTTAGAGAAATTCCCGCAAGTCCGTGAAGCTTATCAGGAGCGTTTCCACGAAGTCATGGTCGATGAGTATCAGGATACCAACCATATTCAAGAACGAATGCTGGAATTGCTGTCTAATGGCCACAATCGCTTTATGGTGGGGGATATCAAGCAATCTATCTACCGTTTCCGTCAGGCAGACCCGCAGATTTTCAATGAAAAGTTCCAACGCTATGCGCAAAATCCAAAAGATGGCAAGCTCATTCTCCTCAAGGAAAATTTCCGTAGCAGTTCAGAAGTGCTGTCAGCAACCAATGATGTTTTTGAACGTCTCATGGATCAAGAGGTCGGCGAAATCAACTATGATAACATGCACCAGCTTGTTTTTGCCAATAGCAAACTGACTCCTAATACTGAGAACAAGGCTGAATTTCTCCTCTACGACAAGAACGACACAGGTGAGGAAGAAGAGAGTCAAACAGAAACGAAACTAACTGGTGAGATGAGATTAGTCATCAAGGAGGTTCTGAAACTTCATCAGGAAAAAGGTGTTGCTTTTAAAGAAATTGCCCTTCTGACCTCCAGTCGCAGTCGTAATGACCAGATTCTCCTCGCCTTGTCTGAGTACGGGATTCCTGTTAAAACTGACGGAGAGCAAAACAATTATCTCCAATCCCTAGAAGTGCAAGTCATGCTAGACACCCTTCGTGTCATTCACAATCCCCTGCAAGACTATGCCTTGGTTGCCCTTATGAAGTCTCCAATGTTTGGCTTTGATGAGGACGAGTTAGCACGTTTGTCCCTTCAGAAAGCAGAGGATAAAGTCCAAGAAAATCTCTATGAGAAACTAGTAAATGCTCAAAAACAGGCGAGCAGCCAGAAAAAATTGATTCACACAGCTCTAGCTGAAAAACTAGAGCAATTCATGGATATACTAGCTTCTTGGCGCTTGTATACCAAAACCCACTCTCTCTATGACTTGATTTGGAAGATTTACAACGACCGTTTTTATTATGACTATGTTGGAGCTTTGCCAAATGGTCCTGCTAGACAGGCCAATCTCTATGCCCTAGCACTGCGTGCTGATCAGTTTGAAAAGAGCAATTTCAAGGGTTTGTCGCGTTTTATTCGTATGATTGACCAAGTCTTAGAAGCCCAGCACGATTTGGCAAGCGTGGCCGTCGCACCGCCAAAAGATGCAGTGGAACTCATGACCATTCACAAGAGTAAAGGGCTGGAGTTTCCTTACATCTTTATCCTCAATATGGATCAAGATTTCAACAAGCAAGACAGCATGTCAGAGGTCATTCTCAGCCGTAAAAATGGACTAGGACTTAAGTATATTGCCAAGATGGAGACAGGAGCAGTGGAAGATCACTATCCTAAAACCATCAAACTCTCTATTCCTAGCCTAACTTATATACAGAATGAAGAAGAATTACAGCTGGCAAGCTACTCAGAGCAGATGCGTCTACTGTATGTTGCCATGACGCGGGCTGAGAAAAAGCTCTATCTTGTCGGCAAGGGTTCTCGTGAAAAGCTGGAAGCCAAGGAATACCCAGCAGCCAAAAATGGAAAACTAAATAGTAACACTAGACTTCAAGGCAAGAATTTCCAAGATTGGATTTGGGCTATCAGTAAAGTGTTTGCCAAGGATTATCTCAACTTTAGCTATCATTTTGTTGGTGAAGATCAGCTGACTAGAGAAGCTATCGGTCAGTTGGAAACCAGGAGTCCACTCCAAGATAGCTCCCAAGCAGACAATCGTCAATCAGATACCATCAAAGAAGCCCTTGAAATGCTGAAAGAAGTGGAAATTTATAATACTCTTCACCGCGCAGCCATTGAACTTCCTAGTGTTCAAACCCCAAGTCAAATCAAGAAATTCTACGAACCTGTTATGGATATGGAAGGTGTCGAGATTGCAGGTCAAGGCCAGTCAGTAGACAAGAAAATTAGTTTTGATTTACCAGATTTTTCAAGCAAAGAAAAGATAACAGGAGCTGAGATTGGTAGTGCTACCCACGAACTCATGCAGAGAATGGATCTCAGCCAGAGACCAACGCTTGCTAGCCTAACAGAAACACTCAAACAAGTTCAAACTAGCCAAGCTGTCAGAGACAAGATCAATCTTGCTAAAATTCTTGCTTTCTTTGACACAGCACTCGGTCAGGAAATTATCGCTAATACCAACCATCTTTATCGCGAGCAACCTTTCTCCATGCTCAAACGAGACCAAAAGAGTCAGGAAGACTTTGTTGTCCGTGGAATCTTGGACGGCTATCTGCTTTATGAGGATAGAATCGTTCTGTTCGACTACAAGACAGACCGCTATGATGAACCAAGTCAACTCGTAGACCGCTATCGTGGTCAGTTAGCTCTATACGAAGAGGCTTTATCACGAGCCTATTCGATTGAAAATATTGAAAAATACTTGATTTTACTCGGTAAAGACGAGGTTCAAGTTGTAAAAGTATAATTTATACTCTTCGAAAATCTCTTCAAACCACGTCAGCTTCATCTGCAACCTCAAAACTG
>NZ_VMLO01000024.1:0-7587 GCF_013276735.1 Streptococcus sp. 1559 | reverse complement strand
GCTCTTTGATTTTCATTGAATATTAGAAAGGAGACCTCATGACACTTCCAGTTAGAAAATCCCTGTATGATGCAGTTTTACAGGCTTCAAAAGCGGATACTTGGGAACAAGCTACCAAGGAATGGAATGAAGTTTCCTTGATTTTTAACGGTATTGGCCGTAGCAATTGTGTCTGTGGAAATGCCATCAAGTACGCCTACGAACTCTTTAACGGTGTCACAGGTCAACGCCTCTTTCCAATTGGTAGCGACTGTGTTCGTCATTTTCATCGATTGTCCCTTGACCAGCAACTGGAAGAGGAAGAAAAACTGCTCAGAAAGGTTGAAAATCTGACCAGAAAAGCCCATAAAAAGGAGAAAATCAAGGTCAATAAAAGTGACTTTGACGAGCGACTTTTAAAATGGCTCTGGGAAAAAGATGTTTTCAAACCCAATCGTGGCAATCAATTTGCACCTGAGAGAGACTACCAGCTTTTCCTAGAAGTCTTTCAAGGAGGAAGTTGGACCAAGGCGGAGCCAAAGAAAAAAGCTCGGATGGAAGAAGTCCTTGAAAAGTGTATCAAGCCCTTTTTACTTGGAAAACCAGATGACCAACTCTACCTTGTCAAACTAGGAAAAGATAAAATTGATTACGAACAAGAACTCCGTATCCAGGCAGAGAAAGAGCGCAAGAAGAGGGATAAAATCGCCAAGCAATATGCAGACAATCTGGTTCTAGCTATGGGCCCAGCAGAGCGTGCCTATCAAGATTACTTTGGCTTTACAGAGACCTTAACTCAAGAAGAACGAAAGTGGGAGAAAATTCTTTTTGGTAAAAATCGGACAGAACGGGCTATCAAGGCCAAACAATACCAAAAAGAGCTGGAAAAAGACCAACGAATTGCTAGTCAGGATCCAATTGAAAGAAAGCAGAAGCAGACCTGGCTCCTCAATTCCTATTTTCGTGAGCTTCCTGAAGAAAAAGCCAGATTTGCTCGGCTCTTATTAGAATATCGAAAAAGCGGAGAAGTGCCTTTTTCAACTGAATATCTGTCAGATCATCTGCTCGACTTTTTCTATAAAATGAAAGCCTTTGAGTTTGAAATCTCACCAGAACAAGTCCGCGATTTTCTAAAAGAAAGCCTTCAGACAGAACATCTATCCTCAGCACAAGAAAGTTGGATAGAAGGAATTCTCCTCAACTGCATCAAACCATTTTTAGAACGATTAGTGATATGAGTAACACCTGCCGTGGAAATTTCATGGTAGGTTACATTTTATCCAAAAAATAATAGGGAATTGCAAAACTACTACTTGGTATTTTATATATAAAAAAAGTATGAAAACGCAACTCAATTTTAAGACTTTTTGCTAAATAAAGAGTATAATTAAAGTATGTTCCCTTTTTTATAGATAGTACACTAATATAAAAAAGTTAGGCTTACATATTTTTAAAATTTTATTTCAAGGAGGAATAATGGAAAAGTATTTTGGTGAAAAACAAGAACGTTTTTCATTTAGAAAATTATCAGTAGGACTTGTATCTGCAACGATTTCGAGTTTGTTTTTTATGTCTGTATTAGCTAGTTCATCTGTGGCAGCTCAAGAGACCAAAGGTGTTCACTATAAATATGTGACAGAGTCAGAGCTATCATCAGAAGAAAAGAAGCAGCTTATATATGATATTCCGACATACGTGGAGAATGATGATGAAACTTATTATCTTGTTTATAAGTTAAATTCTCAAAATCAACTGGCGGAATTACCAAATACTGGAAGCAAGAATGAGATGCAAGCCTTAGTTGCTGGTGCTAGCTTAGCAGCTCTGGGGATTTTAGTTTTTGCTGTTTCCAAGAAAAAAGTTAAGAATAAAACGGTATTGCATTTAGTATTGGTGGCAGGGATAGGAAACGGTATTCTAGTATCAGCCCATGCTTTAGAAAATAATCTTTTACTGAATTACAATACGGACTATGAATTGACCTCTGGAGAAAAATTACCTCTTCCTAAAGAGATTTCAGGTTACACATATATTGGATATATCAAAGAGGGAAAAACGACTTCTGATTCTAAGGTAAGTAATCAAGAGAAATCAGTAGCCACTCCAATAGATCAACAAAAGGTAGATTATACGATTGCACCGAATTTTATAGAGAGTCCATCAAAAATACAAGTGATTAACGGACAGTATGAGGCTGTTCCAGAATTTAGGGATGGACAAGTTGGAACTGTAGCTGATGCAACTCCTAAGCCAGGAGAAAACTCAGGGGAAATGTCCAGTATTCCTAGTGATTCGACAACCTCAGTTGAAGAAACAAACAAACCTGAAAAAGATGAGTCAAAAGACGAAACTTCAACAAAACCTGAAAATTCTGGTAATGCAATAACAGAAGAGAATGGGCAAACAGTACCAACTGAATCTAATCAAGGTGATACAAATAAAGTTGGAGAGTCAAATAAACCAGAAAATAATGACTCCAAAAATGAAACTTCAGAAAAAACTGTAGAAGAAGTTCCAGTAAAACCAAATGAAGGCACTACAGAAGGAACCTCAAATCAAGGAGCAGAAAATCCAGTTCAATCTGCAGAAGAATCAACAACAAACTCAGGAGAAGATGCAACTCCTAAGTCAGGAGAAAAATCAGGAGAGACTAAAGAAGAATCTACAGACGCTTCAGAAGTTCATTCTGCAACTCCAGTCGAGAAGCCGAAAGAACAAGAACTAGAAAAAACTGTAGAAGAAGTTCCAGTAAAACCAAATGAAGGCACCACAGAAGGAACCTCAACTCAAGGAGCAAAAAATCCAGTTCAATCTGCAGAAGAATCAACAACGAATTCAGAGAAAGTATCACCAGATACATCTAACGAAAATACTGGGGAAGTGTCCAGTAATCCTAGTAATTCGACAACCTCAGTTGAAGAAACAAACAAACCTGAAAAAGATGAGTTGAATGCCGAGCTTGGTAAAGAATCTGGCACGAAAGAATCTGACAAGTATCAGAATGCAGACCAAGCTAAGCGTACTGCCTACGATCAAGCACTTGCGGCAGCGAAAGCTGTAGCAGCTAAAGAAGGTGCAAGTCAAGCAGGGATTGACCAAGCTAAGAATGACCTAGTGGCAGCTGCGGCAGCCTTGAATGGACAAGCAACAAGTAAAGATGAGTTGAAAGCCGAAATTGCGAAAGAAGATGCAACAAAAGCTGACGCCAAGTACACGAATGCAGACCAAGCTAAGCGTACTGCCTATGATCAAGCACTTGCAGCAGCGAAAGCTGTAGCAGCTAAAGAAGGTGCAAGTCAAGCAGAAGTTGAGAAAGCTAAGAATGACTTAGTTGCAGCAGCGGCAGCCTTGAATGGTCAAGCAACAAGTAAAGATGAGTTGAAAGCCGAAACTTCAACAAAACCTGAAAATTCTGGTAATGCAACAACAGAGAGCGGACAAACAGAACCAGAACAACCAAAAGGAAATTCAACTGAGGATGTTTCAACCGAATCAAACACAGCCAATTCAAATGGAAACGAAGAAATTAAACAAGAAAATGAAGTAGAACCTGATAAAAAAGTAGAAGTTCAAGAGAAAACAATAGAACTAAGAAGTGTTTCTGATGTGGAGCTCTATAGTTATGAAGGAGATCGGTCAAAACAGCATACAAGCTTGGATAAAGTACCAGATAATAAATCTGCTTATTTCATTAAGGTGAAATCAGCTAAATTTAAAGATGTACTACTTCCAGTTTCAAATATTGAGGACACTATAAAGGACGGTAAAGCAGTCTATAAAATTACAGCTAGCTTGGAACACTTGAAGCAATCTGTAGACAATCAATATCAAGACAATTTTACTTATTATCTTCCAAAAGTTGTTCAAAACGATGGCCCTATCTACACATCATTTAAAAAATTAATAACTGATATGAATAGTAGACCAAGTGGAACATTCACACTTGGTGCAACAATGAATGCTCGCGAGTTTGAGTTAAATGAAAACCAAGAAAGTTATGTTACAAATAACTTTACAGGGAAATTGATTGGTAGTCATCAAGGTAAACATTATGCTATCTATAATTTGAAAAAGCCGTTATTTAATACATTAAATAATGCTACTATTCAGGATCTCACCTTGAAAGATGTCAATATTTCTGGTAAGAATCATGTCGCATCAGTTGCTAAGGAAGCCACAAATTCTTCAACTTTAGATAACGTTCACGTAAATGGAATCATTGCTGGTGAGCTAGGTATCGGAGGACTTGTCCAAAAAGTTGATAATTCTACAGTAAGAAATAGTAGCTTCACTGGAAGAATAACAAATACCTTTGTTACAACCTCTCAGTATGCAATTGGTGGCTTAGTAGGACAATTAACTGGATCTAATTCTGTAGTAGACCATTCTATTTCAACAGTAACCATTTCAAGTAATGCAGAATATTCTAACCAAACCATTGGTGGAATTGCAGGTATCGTAGAAAATAATGCAACTGTAAAAAATAGTTATACTGAAGGTGAAATAAATAATGCTAAACCATTCGCTAGAGTTGGTGGAGTTGCAGGTTCCCTATGGACGCAAGAAGGTGGAACAGATGATAATACCGGCCACTTGAATAATGTTCTCAGCGATATGAATATTACAAATGGGAATGCGATTTCTGGTTACCACTTCAATAATATAAAGGAAACAAATGTCTATAGTAATAAAGAAAACAAAGTAGTCAATGTTCAACAAGTTGATGATGAGGTGATGTCAGTTGATTCCACTGTAGAACGTGGTACTGAGATTGAAAAAACAGCAGTTCAAGCTAAGAAAGAGAAGATTACTAAAAAACACACTGTCACAGTGGAAGATTTCACAAATTCTGCTAAACAGGATGTAGATTATACCAAGGCAGCTCATTATCAGGAGACAAGAAAAGTTGCATATAAAAATATAGAAAAATTATTACCTTTCTATAATAGAGACACCATTGTGAAATATGGAAATCAATTATCAACTGATCATAACCTGTATAAGAAAGAACTGTTATCTGTTGTCCCTATGAAAAATGAGGAAGTAGTCTCAGATATCACTTCAAACAAGAATTCTATCAACCATTTATTACTACATTACAACGATGGAACATCTGAGAAAGTAAACATAACCTACCATAATGACTTTGCAAATCTGGCTGAGTATACTATTGGAAGTACAGGTCTAGTATACACACCAAATGCTTTCCTAAAAGATTACACATCTATAATAGACAGAGTTAAAAACGACTTAAATACAGTACAGTATAATCCAACTGCTCTTAAGAATTTGTTAGGAATCTCTGATAATATTAAATTAACAGAACTCTATCTAGATGAGCAATTCACTAAGACAAAAGATCACTTGACTGAGACTCTTAAAAAATTGCTTTCAGCTGATGCTGCTGTTTCTGGAAATAATAGTGCTATTGACAATTACATTGTTGATAAAATCAAGCGAAACAAAGAAGCCTTGATGCTAGGATTAACCTATCTAGAACGCTGGTATGATTTCAAATTTGATAAGGCTAGCGCAAAAGATTTGCTTATGTTCCATATGGATTTCTTTGGTAAGGGAAATACCTCTCCTCTTGATACGATTATTGAACTAGGTAAATCTGGCTACAACAATCTCTTGGCAAAAAATAATGTGGTTACTTACAATGCCTTGCTGACGAATAACTACGGTACAAAAGACCTGTTTAGTGCTTTAGAAGGCTATCGTAAAGCATTTGCACCTACTCAAACTAACAATGACTGGTTTAAATCACAGACCAAGGCTTATATCGTTGAAGAAAAATCTAATATTCCAGAAGTGAGGGCTAACCAGGAAAAAGCTGGTAGCAAGTACTCTATCGGTGTCTATGATCGAATCACTAGCGACAGCTGGAAATACCGTAACATGGTACTGCCTCTACTTACCTTGCCAGAAAAATCAGTCTTTGTTATCTCGACTATCTCTAGTCTAGGATTTGGTGCTTATGATCGTTATCGCAATAGTGACTATAAGGCTGGTGATAAGCTCAATAAGTTTGTTGAAAAGAGTGCTCACGAAACAGCAGAGCGTCAACGAGATCACTATGATTATTGGTATCGTATTCTAGATGAAAAAGGGCGTGAAAAGCTTTATCGAAATATCTTGCTTTATGATGCCTATAAATTTGGAAATGATAATACTGAAGGAAAGGCTAAAAAAGTAGCAGATTTTGATGATCCAAATCCTGCTATGAAACATTTCTTTGGACCTGTTGGAAATAAAGTCGGTCATAATGAACACGGTGCTTACGCCACAGGTGATGCCGTTTATTATATGGGGTATCGTATGTTGGATAAGGATGGAGCTATCACTTATACGCATGAAATGACGCACGATTCAGATCAGGACATTTATCTAGGTGGATATGGCAGAAGAAGTGGACTGGGACCAGAGTTCTTCGCCAAAGGATTGCTACAAGCGCCAGACCATCCAGATGATGCGACCATTACCATTAACTCAATCTTGAAACATTCAAAATCTGATAGTACAGAAGGACAACGATTACAAATACTCGATCCAACTACGAGATTTAAAGACGCAACAGATCTTCAGAACTACGTCCACAATATGTTCGATGTTATTTATATGCTAGAATATCTTGAAGGTAAATCTATCACAGAGAAACTTACTGATTATCAGAAAATGGAAGCTCTTAGAAAAATTGAGAACAAGTATGTAGAAGATCGTGAAGATGGAAATAAGGTTTACGCAACAAATGTAGTCAAAGATTTGACAGTAGAAGATGCTAAAAAACTGACAAGCTTTGAGAGTTTGATTGATAATAACATCCTTTCAGCTCGTGAATACAAGTCTAAAGAATACGAAAGAAATGGCTACTTCACTATTAAGTTATTTGCACCAATTTATGCAGCATTAAGTAGTAATATAGGAACACCAGGTGACCTGATGGGACGTCGTATAGCCTATGAACTACTAGCTGCTAAAGGCTTTAAAGATGGTATGGTACCATATATCTCAAACCAATACGAAGAAGAAGCCAAACAAAATGGTAAAAAGATAACTATTTATGGTAAAGAACGCGGATTGGTGACAGATGACTTGGTTTTGAAAAAGGTATTTAACGGTCAATATAAAACTTGGACAGAATTCAAGAAAGCTATGTACAAAGAACGCCAAGATAAGTTTGGACAATTAAATACAGTGTCATTTAAGGATCCATCAATTCCTTGGTATATTCGCGGAACAAAAACTATCAATAGCGTGACTGAATTACAGAAATTAATGGATGAAGCTGTTCGTAAGGATGCAGAAGATAATCGTTATTCTTGGTATAACTATAATCCAGAATATGATAGTGCGGTTCATAAGTTGAAGAGAGCAATCTTTAAAGCCTATCTTGACCAAACCGATGATTTTAGAAGTTCAATTTTTGAGAATAAAAAATAGTGTTTACTATTAGGAAATAAAAATTGAATGTAGAGAATTAGAATTGTCATTATTAAAAAAGATAAATTTTCCATTCGGAAAATAAAATGTATTGTTGGTTCGGTGTTACTCGGAAGTGTCTTGGTTGCACCGTAACCGTCCAATAGCGAAGTATATTGAAAAATC
>NZ_VMLO01000023.1:0-31093 GCF_013276735.1 Streptococcus sp. 1559 | reverse complement strand
TGAGGATCTATCTTCATGATTCCTTGATAACCACTGTCAGCCAAGATTTTACCAGCTTGTCCGATATTTCTGCGACTCATTTTGAACAACTTCATATCATGACAATAGTTCACAGCGATCTCCAAAGAAACAATTCTCCCTTGACTTGTGACAATCGCTTGAGCCTTCATAGCGTGGCATTTCTTTTTACCAGAATCATTCGCTAATTGTTTTTTAGGACGATTGATTTTTACTTCCGTCGCATCAATCATTACCGTGTCCTCAGAACTGAGAGGAGTTTTTGAAATCGTAAAACCACTTTGAACAAGAGTTACTTCAACCCATTGACTCCGATGGGTTAAGTTGCTTTCGTGAATACCAAAATCAGCCGCAATTTGTTCATAAGTTCGATATTCTCGCACATATTGAAGTCGCCATAAGAAAGTCTTCTAGGCTTAGTTTAGGTTTTCGTCCCCCTTTTGCGTGTTTACCTTGATAAGCTGTTTTCAATACAGCTAACATCTCTTCAAAAGTGGTACGCTGAATACCAACAAGGAGCTTGAATCGTGCATCAGTTAGTTGTTTACTTGCTTCATAATTTTATTGTATCATATTTTTGTTTCACAGGAAGTCTAATAAATAAAAACTCTTTAAAGTTTTGTTGGGAAAATGGGAAAAGATATAAATGGAAACTTAGTATAACACTTGGAAAACTCTGTAAAAATAGTAAGTCAATTCATGCCTCGTTTTTTCTCTAGGGATGGGCGGCTATATTTCTATGACCATTTGTCGTAATAAACATCCCTACCAAGGGTCAATAGAAATAAATTCAACGAAACTTTTGCTGTCAGATTTAGATGCCCAACTTGTCATTTATACTCTTTCATATAGGACTTTCTATAAGGATGGAAAAAAGAAAGGAAATTTGGTAAGATAGGAATATGGATTTTGAAAAAATTGAACAAGCTTATACCTATTTACTAGAGAATGTCCAAGTCATCCAAAGTGATTTGACGACCAACTTTTATGACGCCTTGGTGGAGCAAAATAGCATCTATCTGGATGGTGAGACAGAGCTAAAACAGGTCAAAGAGAACAATCAAGCCCTTAAGCGCTTAGCGCTTCGCAAAGAAGAATGGCTCAAGACCTACCAGTTTCTCTTGATGAAGGCTGGGCAAACAGAACCCTTGCAGGCTAATCACCAGTTTACGCCAGATGCTATTGCCTTGCTTTTGGTATTTATTGTGGAAGAGTTGTTTAAAGAGGAGGAAATCACTATCCTCGAAATGGGTTCTGGCATGGGAATTCTGGGCGCTACTTTCTTGACCTCGCTTGATAAAAAGG
Source organism: Streptococcus sp. 1559 (assembly GCF_013276735.1). NCBI lineage: Bacteria > Bacillati > Bacillota > Bacilli > Lactobacillales > Streptococcaceae > Streptococcus > Streptococcus sp. 1559. Next base: position 29,770 of record NZ_VMLO01000023.1, on the reverse strand, counting down.
TGGATTACTTGGGAATGGAAGTGGATGATTTGCTGATTGATTTGGCAGCTAGCATGGCAGACGTGATCGGATTGCAGGCTGGCTTTGTCCAAGGAGATGCCGTTCGTCCACAAATGCTCAAAGAAAGCGATGTGGTCATCAGCGACTTGCCGGTCGGCTATTATCCTGATGATGCCGTTGCGTCGCGTCATCAAGTTGCTTCTAGCCAAGAATATACTTACGCCCATCACTTGCTCATGGAACAAGGGCTTAAGTATCTCAAGTTAGACGGATACGCTATTTTTCTAGCTCCGAGTGATTTGTTGACCAGCCCTCAAAGTGATTTGTTAAAAGGGTGGCTGAAAGAAGAGGCGAGTCTGGTTGCTATGATTAGTCTGCCTGAAAATCTCTTTGCCAATGTCAACCAATCTAAGACTATTTTTATCTTACAGAAGAAAAATGAAATAGCAGTAGAGCCTTTTGTGTATCCACTTGCTAGCTTGCAAGATGCAAGCATTTTAATGAAATTCAAAGAAAATTTTCAAAATTGGAGCAAAGGTACTGAAATATAAAATAGATTTTGTTATAATAGTTGAAAACGCTTAAAAGAGGTAATTGATAATGACAAAAACAATCGCAATAAATGCAGGAAGTTCAAGTTTAAAATGGCAATTATACTTAATGCCAGAAGAAAAAGTATTGGCGAAAGGCTTGATTGAACGTATCGGTTTGAAAGATTCAATTTCAACTGTAAAATTTGATGGCCGTTCTGAACAACAAATTTTAGATATCGAAAATCACACACAAGCTGTTAAAATCTTATTGGATGACTTGATTCGTTTCGATATTATCAAGGCTTATGATGAGATTACAGGTGTTGGACACCGTGTTGTTGCGGGTGGAGAATATTTCAAAGAATCAACAGTTGTTGAGGGGGATGTTTTAGAAAAAGTTGAAGAGTTGAGTTTGTTGGCTCCTCTCCACAATCCAGCCAATGCAGCAGGTGTTCGTGCCTTCAAGGAATTGTTGCCAGACATTACCAGTGTAGTTGTTTTTGATACTTCCTTCCACGCAAGTATGCCAGAGAAAGCTTATCGCTACCCTCTACCAACAAAATATTACACAGAAAACAAGGTTCGTAAATACGGTGCTCATGGTACAAGTCACCAGTTTGTAGCAGGAGAAGCTGCAAAACTCTTGGGACGTCCATTAGAAGACTTGAAGTTGATTACCTGTCATATTGGTAACGGAGGCTCAATTACAGCTGTGCAAGCCGGCAAATCTGTTGATACTTCTATGGGCTTCACTCCTCTGGGTGGTATTATGATGGGAACGCGTACAGGGGACATTGATCCAGCTATCATTCCTTATTTAATGCAATATACAGAGGATTTTAATACACCAGAAGATATCAGTAGTGTTCTTAATCGTGAATCGGGTCTTTTGGGAGTTTCTGCTAATTCTAGCGATATGCGTGACATAGAAGCTGCTGTAGCAGAAGGGAATCACGACGCTAGCTTGGCTTATGAAATGTATGTTGACCGTATTCAAAAACATATCGGTCAGTACCTTGCAGTACTAAATGGAGCAGATGCCATTGTTTTCACAGCAGGTGTTGGTGAAAATGCAGAAAATTTCCGTCATGATGTAATCTCAGGAATTTCGTGGTTTGGTTGTGATGTTGATGATGAAAAGAATATCTTTGGTGTGACAGGAGACATCTCAACAGATGCAGCGAAGATCCGTGTCTTGGTTATTCCAACAGATGAAGAATTAGTCATTGCCCGTGATGTTGAACGCTTGAAAAAATAAGTGAAACTAAAAAAATATTCAATACAAGGAGTTGGGAAAGTTATTTTTCCAGCTTCTTTTTTTAAAACTTAACTAGCTTTGAAAGGTAGAAGTCATAGATAGCGGTGGATGATTTTAAGAAGCCTTATAGTGGATTGAGATATAGTACATTGAGTCAAGAATAGGATACATCGGTTTCTGAAATATTGTTAAAAATGAGGATGAATTTCTCAATCAATTTGTTCATATTCTATTTCAACATACTATAAAATGTGAATAAATTAATTAGCTGATTTCAATGCATTTCTAAAAATGTATTAGAAGTCGTATTGTGCTGTTGTAATTTAAATTTGCTATAAAAGTGATAAAAGATAACTTATTTCCAATTTTCGCTTAGAATGACAGGTAGCATCAATTAATATTTTATATTATGTCAATTTTCGATTGTATCCGCTTACAATTTATGCTATAATAGTACAGCAATAAGTTATAAGAGCTGTTGTATCGTTCTTGGTTTATAGTTATGGAGGTAACATCATGGGTACTATTATGGAATTTGCAACAGAAAAACAGATTGAATCATTTCTTTCAACTTGTCATATCGAGGGACAAAGGAATTTTCTGATGGCTTTTAAGAAAAAGACATGGCTGAAATCCTTTATTGATTTTTTCATTATAGGAGGAGTCTACTATGTTCAGTCGAGTGTGAAGCCAAAGATTATGTCATTCACATCTAAGGGGATTTACTTGATGGACATTAGTGATGTAACTGAAAATCGGCCTAATCAAGTCATTGAAATGTCCTGAAGTCAAGTTGAAGATTTTAGTTATAACACAGTCTTGAACACAGTTAGAATTAAATGGCACTATCAAAGTGAACAGTACATCTTTTCAGTAGATGTAGGTAATATCAGTCAACATTTAGGACAGTATCAATTTAATAAACAACATTATGACTATTTAGCACAACACGATTTCTTTCAGAAAGAGTGAATGACATGAAAAAGATAATTACAAAATGTATTGTTATTGCTACGACTTTGCTTATTATGGTACCGAGTTTTATAGGGATTGCATACGCTAATGAAACAAAGGTTCCAAATACAACTGTAGAGTATATTGATGTTGCCGAAGTAGAGAAGGATTTGAAATTCTTGTTTACAGAAGCGACGAGTTATGAGAATGGCGTTCTTTATGTTAATAAAGAATTATTGACAGAACGCTATGGCACTTTAGCACCGTATATTGTAATGGGCATTGAACGTATTTATACAGAGCCTAATTTGGTTCAAAACTTGCAAGCCTCTTTACAAGATAGAGATTTTGTTTCATGTATGCGTGATGAGTTGATTGGTATGATTCCAGGTATGGAACTTGTTGATTTAATGAGAGGGGACATTATCAGTTATATTCAAGGTAAAATGTGGGGCAAAGCTGCCTCATATATAGCAATGGAACTTGCTAAATTTGGCATGAAGAGTAACGTTGCAGGAATCGTTGCACAATTAGGAATCTCTGCTGGAAAATGTGCTATTTGGGGTTAGTTATGCTTAAATACTTGTAATTAAGAATGTTAAAATGATAATTCTGTCTTTAATGAATGTGATAAAGTGGTTGGAAAATAAATTTTCTAACCATTTTGTCGTTTTTAGTGTTTACAGGGAAAATGACTTCAAATTTTTTAAGTTTTAAGTATAGACTGTTACGGGAACGGTAGACATTGTGACAATAAGAAAGAGAATGAAAGCACGACGAAAAGGATTAAAAAATAAACAAGAGAATATTGGTAGAATTGTCCAAAACCTTGCTATGATTGGCTTTTTTGAAAAATATGGTATAATAGTAGTAATTTAATAGATGGAGTTGAGTTTTGAAGAAAAACTTTCGTGTAAAAAGAGAGAAAGATTTTAAGGCAATTTTCAAGGAGGGAACAAGTTTTGCTAATCGCAAATTTGTTGTCTACCAATTAGAAAACCAGAAAAACCATTTTCGAGTAGGTCTATCAGTCAGCAAAAAACTGGGGAATGCCGTCACTAGAAATCAAATCAAGCGACGGATTCGGCATATTATCCAGAATGCAAAAGGGGGTCTGGTAGAAAACGTCGACTTTGTTGTCATTGCTCGAAAAGGAGTCGAAACCTTGGGATACGCAGAGATGGAGAAAAATCTACTCCACGTATTAAAATTATCAAAGATTTACCAGGAAGGAAATGGGAGTGAAAAAGAAACTACAGTTGACTAGTTTGCTAGGACTGTCTCTATTGATCATGACAGCCTGTGCGACTAGTGGGACAACTAGCGATATTACAGCCAATTCGGCTGATTTTTGGAGTAAATTTGTTTACTTCTTTGCGGAAATCATTCGCTTTTTATCGTTTGATATTAGTATCGGAGTGGGGATTATTCTCTTTACGGTCTTGATTCGTACAGTCCTCTTGCCAGTCTTTCAGGTGCAAATGGTGGCTTCTAGGAAAATGCAGGAAGCTCAGCCACGCATTAAGGCGCTTCGAGAACAATATCCAGGTCGAGATATGGAAAGCAGAACCAAACTAGAGAAGGAAATGCGTAAAGTATTTAAAGAAATGGGTGTCAGACAGTCAGACTCTCTTTGGCCGATTTTGATTCAGATGCCGGTTATTTTGGCCCTGTTCCAAGCCCTATCAAGAGTTGACTTTTTAAAGACAGGTCATTTCTTATGGATTAACCTTGGTGGTGTAGATACAACCCTTGTTCTTCCGATTTTAGCAGCAGTATTCACCTTTTTAAGTACTTGGTTGTCCAACAAAGCCTTGTCTGAGCGTAATGGAGCTACGACAGCGATGATGTATGGGATTCCAGTCTTGATTTTTATCTTTGCAGTTTATGCGCCAGGTGGAGTCGCCCTATACTGGACAGTGTCCAATGCTTACCAAGTCTTGCAAACCTATTTCTTGAACAATCCATTCAAGATTATCGCAGAGCGCGAGGCTGTAGTACAGGCACAGAAAGATTTGGAAAATAGAAAAAGAAAAGCCAAGAAAAAGGCTCAGAAAACGAAATAATAAGGAGGAATCTGGTAATGGTAGTATTTACAGGTTCAACTGTTGAAGAAGCAATCCAGAAAGGATTGAAGGAATTAGATATTCCAAGGAAGAAGGCACATATTAAAGTCATTTCTCGTGAGAAAAAAGGGTTTCTTGGTTTATTTGGTAAAAAACCAGCCCAAGTGCATATTGAAGCGATTAGTGAAACGACTGTTGTCAAAGCAAATCAACAAGCTGTAAAGGGAGTTCCAAAACAAATCAATGATTTGAATGAGCCTGTTAAAACAGTTAGTGAAGCGACCGTTGATTTGGGTCATGTTGTAGAGGCAATTAAAAAGATTGAGGAAGAAGGTCAAGGTATTTCTGATGAAGTCAAGGCTGAAATCTTAAAACATGAAAGACATGCCAGCACTATCTTAGAAGAAACTGGTCACATTGAGATTTTAAATGAACTTCAAATCGAGGAAGCGATGAGGGAAGAAACGGGCGCTGATGACCTTGAAACTGAGCAAGACCAGACTGAAAATCAAGACTTGACAGAGATGGGCTTGAAAGTTGAACCGAGCTTTGATATTGCCCAGGTGGCTACGGATGTGACTGCCTATGTTCAAGCGATTGTGGATGACATGGACGTTGAGGCGACGATTTCAAATGACTATAACCGTCGTAGCATCAATCTACAAATTAACACCAACGAACCAGGTCGTATTATCGGTTACCATGGTAAAGTCTTGAAGTCCTTGCAACTGTTGGCTCAAAATTATCTTTATAATAGCTATTCAAGAACCTTCTATATTACAATCAATGTCAATGATTATGTTGAACACCGTGCAGAAGTCTTGCAGACCTATGCGCAAAAATTGGCGACTCGTGTTTTAGAAGAAGGCCGCAGTCATCAAACAGATCCCATGTCAAATAGCGAACGCAAGATTATCCACCGTATTATTTCACGTATGGATGGCGTGACTAGTTACTCTGAGGGTGACGAGCCCAATCGCTATGTCGTTGTAGATACAGAATAAGTAAAATCAGGTTTATCCTGATTTTTTGCTAGCTAGAGGAGATGAAACGGATGCTGAATAAGATAAGAGATTATTTAGACTTTGCTGGTTTGCAGTACCGTAATCCTGATAAAGCGGGAGCAGAGCGAGAGAAGATGCTGGAATTGCGCTATAAAGGCCAAGAGGCACGAAAGGCTTTTACAGAACTGGCAAAGCCTTTCAAGCAAGCCATCCAGAATGGCAACTCCAACAGACTAGTCAGTGGATGAAGCAGGCCCAGCGTTTGAGACCACATTTTTGGGTTTATCTACAGAGAGACGGACAAGTGACAGAACCTATGATGGCCTTACGTTTGTATGGGACATCTACTGACTTTGGAATTTCTTTGGAAGTCAGTTTCATCGAGCGTAAGAAGGATGAGCAAACACTGGGCAAGCAGGCCAAAGTTTTAGACATTCCAACCGTTAAAGGGATTTATTATCTAGCCTACTCTGATGGTCAAAGTCAACGGTGGGAGGCGAACGAAGAAAATCGTCGCACTTTAGTCGAGAAGATAGGCAGCCAAGAAGTCCGTAAAGTTTTAGTGAAGGCAGACGTTCCTGTGACAGAAAATTCGTCTGAAGAAGAAATCGTAGAAGGCTTATTGAAGTCTTATTCTAAAATTCTTCCCTATTATCTAGCTACGAGAAAATAAGATAATTTGTAAAACATCATAAATCATACAGTCCAAGAGTGAACAGTCCGCTGTGTAATTCTTGGTCTTTTTGTTTGCGCTTTCGCATTATATAATAAACTTACAAAAACAATTCAAAAGGAGAACAATTATGGAAGTCGTTTCAAGTGTTCTAAATTGGTTTTCTAGCAATATTTTGCAGAATCCCGCATTTTTCGTAGGTTTATTGGTGTTGATAGGATACGCACTTTTGAAAAAACCTGCCCATGACGTTTTCTCAGGGTTTGTTAAAGCAACAGTAGGGTATATGTTGCTTAACGTGGGTGCTGGTGGTTTGGTTACAACCTTCCGTCCAATCTTAGCAGCCCTTAACTACAAATTCCAAATTGGTGCAGCGGTTATCGACCCTTACTTTGGACTTGCTGCAGCAAACAACAAAATTGCAGCAGAGTTTCCAGATTTTGTTGGAACTGCAACTACAGCTCTATTGATTGGTTTCGGAATAAATATCTTGCTCGTAGCTCTTCGAAAGATTACGAAGGTAAGAACCCTCTTTATTACTGGTCACATCATGGTACAACAAGCTGCAACAGTATCTCTTATGGTTCTATTCTTAGTACCACAATTGCGCAATGCTTACGGTACAGCAGCGATTGGTATCATCTGTGGACTTTACTGGGCAGTTAGTTCAAATATGACTGTTGAGGCAACTCAACGCTTGACTGGTGGTGGCGGATTTGCGATTGGTCACCAACAGCAATTTGCAATCTGGTTTGTAGATAAAGTAGCAGGACGCTTTGGTAAGAAAGAAGAAAGTTTAGACAATCTTAAATTACCTAAGTTCCTCTCAATCTTCCACGATACAGTTGTTGCATCTGCTACCTTGATGCTCGTATTCTTCGGAGCCATTCTTTTAATCTTGGGTCCAGACATTATGTCTAATAAAGAAGTCATCACTTCAGGAACTCTATTCAATCCTGCTAAACAAGATTTCTTTATGTACATTATCCAAACAGCCTTTACCTTCTCAGTTTACTTGTTCGTTTTGATGCAAGGTGTCCGAATGTTCGTATCTGAGTTGACAAACGCCTTCCAAGGTATTTCAAACAAATTGTTGCCAGGTTCATTCCCAGCGGTTGACGTTGCAGCTTCTTATGGATTTGGTTCTCCAAATGCTGTCTTGTCAGGATTTACCTTTGGTTTGATTGGTCAATTGATTACAATTGTTTTGCTCATCGTCTTTAAAAATCCGATTCTTATTATTACAGGATTTGTACCAGTGTTCTTTGACAATGCAGCCATTGCGGTCTACGCTGATAAACGCGGCGGATGGAAAGCGGCTGTTATCCTTTCCTTTATATCAGGCGTCCTTCAAGTTGCTCTAGGAGCTCTTTGTGTGGCCCTTCTCGATTTGGCATCTTATGGTGGCTACCATGGAAATATCGACTTTGAATTCCCATGGCTTGGATTTGGATATATCTTCAAATACCTTGCTATTGTTGGTTATGTACTTGTGTGTCTCTTCTTGCTTGTTATTCCTCAACTTCAATTTGCCAAAGCAAAAGATAAAGAGAAATATTACAACGGTGAAGTTCAAGAAGAAGCTTAGTATCTAGAAAAGGAGAAATAAAATGGTTAAAGTATTAGCAGCGTGCGGAAATGGAATGGGTTCCTCAATGGTTATCAAGATGAAGGTTGAAAATGCTCTCCGTAAGCTTAATCAAACAGATTTTACAGTCAATTCATGCAGTGTCGGTGAAGCTAAAGGTTTAGCAGTAGGATATGACATCGTAATCGCTTCTCTTCATTTGATTCAAGAATTGGAAGGGCGAACTAATGGGAAGTTAATTGGGCTTGATAACTTGATGGATGATAAAGAAATCACCGAAAAACTCAGTCAAGCACTACAGTAAAAGGTTGGAGGGGGCTGGACAGAAACTGAGAGTTATCGTTTCTGTCCTTCTCCCTCTTTAAATAAAGGAGGCAGATATGAATTTAAAACAAGCTTTAATTGACAACGACTCGATCCGACTAGGTTTAGAGGCTAAGGATTGGAAAGAAGCAGTCAAGGTAGCAGTAGATCCCTTGATTGAAAGTGGGGCAATTTTGCCAGAGTATTACGATGCTATCATTGAATCGACTGAAGAGTATGGGCCTTACTATATCTTGATGCCAGGTATGGCTATGCCCCACGCTAGACCTGAAGCTGGTGTGCAAAGTGATGCCTTTTCATTGATTACCTTACAAAATCCTGTTGTATTTTCAGATGGGAAAGAGGTATCTGTTTTGTTGGCACTAGCAGCAACAAGCTCAAAAATTCACACAAGTGTAGCCATTCCACAAATTATTGCCCTGTTTGAATTAGACGATTCTATTGCACGTTTACAGGCTTGCCAGACTAAAGAAGATGTCTTGGCTATGATTGAAGAATCTAAGGATAGCCCTTATCTCGAAGGATTGGATTTGGAAAGTTAGAAAGAGGAATAAAGAAATGACAAAAAGAATACCTAATTTACAAGTTGCATTAGACCATTCAGACTTGCAAGGAGCGATTAAAGCAGCTGTTTCTGTTGGTCAGGAAGTAGATATTATCGAAGCTGGAACTGTTTGCTTGCTTCAAGTTGGAAGTGAACTGGCTGAAGTCTTGCGTAGCCTTTTCCCAGATAAGATTATTGTGGCAGACACAAAATGTGCTGATGCTGGTGGAACAGTTGCTAAAAATAATGCGGTTCGTGGAGCAGACTGGATGACTTGTATCTGTTGTGCAACCATCCCTACTATGGAAGCAGCTCTAAAGGCTATCAAGACTGAACGAGGAGAACGAGGCGAAATCCAGATCGAGCTTTATGGCGATTGGACTTTTGAACAAGCTCAGCTTTGGCTAGATGCAGGTATCTCGCAAGCTATTTATCACCAATCTCGTGATGCTCTTCTTGCTGGTGAAACTTGGGGTGAAAAAGACCTTAATAAGGTTAAAAAACTCATTGACATGGGCTTCCGTGTATCTGTAACAGGTGGTCTAGATGTAGATACTCTCAAACTCTTTGAAGGTATTGATGTCTTTACCTTTATCGCAGGTCGTGGAATTACAGAGGCTGTGGATCCAGCAGGAGCAGCGCGTGCCTTCAAGGATGAAATCAAACGAATTTGGGGGTAAACCATGGCACGTCCGATTGGAATTTATGAAAAGGCAACCCCAACACACTTTACTTGGCTAGAACGTTTAAATTTTGCCAAGGAGTTAGGCTTTGATTTTGTCGAGATGTTTATTGACGAACGTGACGAGCGTTTAGCAAGACTTGACTGGAGTAAGGAAGAACGCTTGGAAGTTGTCAAAGCGATTTATGAAACTGGAGTTCGTATCCCTTCTATCTGTTTTTCAGGCCATCGTCGCTACCCATTAGGCTCAAAAGATCCAGTTCTAGAGGAAAAATCTCTAGAACTCATGAAAAAATGTATCGAATTAGCTCAAGACTTGGGAGTTCGTACGATTCAATTAGCTGGTTACGATGTTTACTATGAGGAAAAGTCACCCCAGACACGCCAACGTTTTATCAAAAATTTGAGAAAAGCCTGTGACTGGGCTGAAGAAGCTCAGGTGGTACTTGCTATTGAAATTATGGATGATCCTTTCATCAATAGCATCGAAAAATATTTGGCTATAGAAAAAGAGCTTGACTCTCCCTTCCTCTTTGTATATCCAGATATTGGTAATGTGTCTGCATGGCATAATGATATCTATAGTGAGTTTTATCTTGGTCATCATGCCATCGCAGCTCTCCATCTCAAGGATACTTATGCAGTGACAGAAAGTTCAAAGGGGCAGTTCCGAGATGTACCTTTTGGGCAAGGTTGTGTCAAATGGGAAGAAGCTTTCGATATTTTAAAGGAAACCAATTATAATGGACCTTTCCTAATCGAAATGTGGTCTGAAAATTGTGAAACAGTAGAAGAAACACGCGCAGCCGTTCAAGAGGCGCAAGCTTTTCTCTATCCACTCATTAAGAAAGCAGGTTTGATGTAAGATGAATCAAGTAATCAATGCTATGCGTAAACGAGTCTGTGATGCCAATCAATCATTGCCAAAACATGGACTTGTCAAATTTACCTGGGGGAATGTATCGGAAGTCAATCGCGAACTCGGTGTCATTGTTATCAAACCATCAGGCGTGGATTATGACGAATTGACACCTGAAAACATGGTAGTGACTGATCTAGATGGTAAGATCCTAGAAGGGGATTTAAGACCATCTTCCGACCTCCCAACTCATGTGCAATTATATAAGGCTTGGTCAGAAATTGGTAGTGTGGTTCACACCCATTCGACAGAAGCTGTTGGTTGGGCTCAGGCAGGTCGTGATATTCCTTTCTACGGAACAACCCATGCAGATTATTTCTACGGTTCAATCCCTTGTGCCCGTAGTTTGACCAAGGATGAAGTAGAAGTGGCCTATGAAAAAGATACTGGCCTGGTTATCGTAGAAGAGTTTGAACATCGCGGACTTAACCCGGTTGAAGTACCAGGAATTGTTGTACGCAATCACGGTCCATTCACCTGGGGCAAAAATCCAGAGAATGCTGTTTATCACTCTGTCGTACTAGAGGAAGTATCAAAGATGAATCGCTTTACAGAACAAATCAATCCAAGAGTTGAACCTGCTCCCCAGTACATACTAGAAAAACACTACCAACGTAAACATGGACCAAATGCTTATTATGGTCAAAAGTAAGAACGATGAAGGAGGAGAAAAAGATAAATTTAGCTCCTCTTTTTACATTTGATTTTTATTGAGAGTAAAGTTGGAGTTGAAGTAATTTTGAAAGATTTTTTAGAAATAGCGCTTGATATATATATGGTAAAATAAAAAGAATTGCCGTGATATCAATAGATTTGGGGGATTTTTTAATATGGTACTGGATAAGGCAAGTTGTGATTTGCTTCAATATTTGATGGATCAAGAAACGTCCAAAACGATTATGGCGATTTCGAAAGATTTGAAAGAGTCAAGAAGGAAAATTTATTATCACATTGACAAAATCAATGCTGCTCTGGTTGACGAGGCGCTTCACATCATTAGTATTCCACGAATTGGTATTCACTTAACGGAAGAGCAGAGAGATGCTTGTTGTAAACTATTATCGGAAGTAGATTCGTACGATTATATCATGAGTGCGCATGAACGTATGATGATAATGTTACTATGGATAGGTATTTCTAAAGAACGTATTACGATTGAAAAATTGATAGAGTTAACAGAGGTATCTAGGAATACTGTTCTCAATGATTTGAATAGTATTCGTTATCAACTAACTTTGGAACAATATCAGGTGACCTTGCAAGTGAGCAAGTCACAGGGATACCGCCTTCATGCCCACCCTCTTAATAAAATTCAGTATCTTCAATCGCTTCTATATCATATTTTTATGGAAGAAAATGCCACTTTTGTATCTATTTTAGAAGATAAGATGAAAGAGAGGTTAGATGATGAGTGTTTGCTTTCTGTTGAAATGAACCAATTTTTTAAGGAACAGGTTCCTTTAGTTGAACAAGATTTAGGGAAGAAAATAAACCATCATGAAATAACTTTTATGTTGCAGGTTCTACCTTATTTGCTGTTAAGCTGTCATAATGTTGAACAGTATCAAGAAAGACATCAGGATATAGAGAAAGAATTTTCTTTGATAAGAAAAAGAATAGAGTATCAGGTGTCTAAGAAATTAGGAGAACGGTTGTTTCAAAAGTTTGAAATTTCTTTGTCAGGACTTGAAGTTTCTCTTGTAGCTGTTCTCCTCCTCTCCTATCGTAAAGATTTGGATATTCATGCAGAAAGTGATGATTTTCGGCAATTAAAACTTGCTTTAGAAGAATTTATCTGGTATTTTGAATCACAAATCCGAATGGAGATTGAGAACAAGGATGATTTGTTACGAAATTTGATGATCCACTGTAAAGCCTTGTTATTTAGAAAGACTTACGGTATTTTTTCTAAAAATCCTCTAACAAAACAAATTCGATCCAAGTATGGAGAATTATTTTTAGTCACTAGAAAATCTGCGGAAATTTTAGAAGGAGCATGGTTTATTCGGCTAACAGACGATGATATTGCCTATTTGACGATTCATATTGGAGGATTTTTAAAGTATACACCATCGTCTCAAAAAAATATGAAAAAAGTTTATCTCGTTTGTGATGAAGGTGTTGCGGTTTCGAGACTTTTGCTGAAACAATGCAAACTTTATTTTCCAAATGAGCAAATTGACACTGTATTTACAACAGAACAATTTAAGAGTGTGGAAGATATTGCACAAGTTGATGTAGTGATTATTACTAATGATGATTTGGATAGCAGATTTCCGATTTTAAGGGTTAATCCTATCCTTGAAGCAGAAGATCTTTTGAGAATGCTAGACTATCTTAAACACAATATATTTGGTAATGAGGGCAAAAGTTTCAGTGAAAATCTTTCTAGTCTTATTTCGTCTTATATTGCAGACAGCAAGTTGGCTAGTAAGTTCCAAGAAGAGGTTCAAACACTTATAAATCAAGAAATAGTAGTTCAAGCTTTTTTGGAAGATATTTGAAGGACAGTCCAATGATGAACACAAACCTGTGTTTTTCTTGGTCTTTTTTAGTGTTTTGAAGGGTGGTATACTAATCTCAAAGATAACAATTATATCCAAAGGAGGCGACATATGCCAAACGTCAAAGAAATTACAAGAGAGTCATGGATTTTAGCCACTTTCCCAGAGTGGGGAACCTGGTTGAACGAAGAAATCGAAGAAGAAGTCGTACCTGAAGGCAACTTTGCCATGTGGTGGCTAGGCAACTGTGGTACTTGGATTAAGACACCAGCTGGTGCTAACGTTGTCATGGACCTTTGGTCAAACCGTGGAAAATCAACTAAAAAAGTGAAAGATATGGTTCGTGGGCACCAAATGGCAAATATGGCAGGTGTTCGTAAGTTGCAACCAAACTTGCGTGTTCAGCCAATGGTTATCGATCCATTTGCTATCAACGAACTAGACTATTACTTAGTTTCACACTTCCACAGTGATCATATCGACCCATACACAGCTGCAGCAATTCTCAACAATCCTAAGTTAGAGCATGTTAAGTTTATCGGTCCTTACCACTGTGGACGAATCTGGGAAGGATGGGGTGTTCCAAAAGAACGTATCATCGTTGTGAAGCCAGGTGACACTATCGAATTAAAAGATATGAAGATTCATGCAGTAGAATCATTTGACCGTACTTGCTTGGTAACTCTCCCAGTGAACGGTGCTGATGAGACAGGCGGTGAACTTGCTGGCTTGGCTGTTACAGATGAAGAAATGGCTCAAAAGGCTGTTAACTATATCTTTGAAACACCAGGTGGAACCATCTATCATGGTGCAGATTCTCACTTCTCAAACTATTTTGCAAAACATGGTAAAGACTTTAAAATTGATGTTGCTTTGAATAACTATGGTGAAAATCCGGTAGGTATCCAAGACAAAATGACATCTATCGACCTTCTTCGTATGGCAGAAAATCTGCGTACAAAAGTCATTATCCCAGTTCACTATGATATCTGGTCTAACTTCATGGCTTCTACTAATGAGATTCTAGAACTTTGGAAAATGCGAAAAGATCGCTTGCAATACGATTTCCATCCATTTATCTGGGAAGTTGGCGGTAAGTATACTTATCCTCAGGATCAACACTTAGTAGAATACCATCATCCACGTGGTTTTGATGATTGTTTTGAACAAGACTCTAACATTCAATTTAAAGCTTTGCTATAATATAAAAATATTCTTTGGAGGTTATCCGTATGTTGCATGATACGGATAATTTTCATATAATAGTAAAATAGAATGTGTGATTCAATAATCACCTCAAATAGAAAGGAAATTCTATGTCAAATCTATCTGTTAATGCAATTCGTTTTCTAGGTATTGACGCCATTAATAAAGCCAACTCAGGTCACCCAGGTGTGGTTATGGGAGCAGCTCCGATGGCATACAGCCTCTTTACAAAACAACTTCGTATCAATCCAGCTCAACCAAACTGGATTAACCGCGACCGCTTTATTCTTTCAGCTGGTCATGGTTCAATGCTTCTTTATGCCCTTCTTCACCTTTCTGGTTTTGAAGATGTCAGCATGGATGAGATTAAGAGCTTCCGTCAGTGGGGTTCAAAAACACCAGGTCACCCAGAATTTGGCCATACAGCAGGGATTGATGCTACGACAGGTCCTCTAGGTCAAGGGATTTCAACTGCTACTGGTTTTGCCCAAGCAGAACGTTTCTTGGCAGCCAAATATAACCGTGAAGGCTACAATATCTTTGACCACTATACTTACGTTATCTGTGGAGACGGAGACTTGATGGAAGGTGTCTCAAGCGAGGCAGCTTCATACGCAGGTTTGCAAAAACTGGATAAGTTGGTTGTTCTTTATGATTCAAATGATATCAACTTGGATGGTGAGACAAAGGATTCCTTTACAGAAAGTGTTCGTGACCGTTACAATGCCTACGGTTGGCATACTGCCTTGGTTGAAAATGGAACAGACTTGGAAGCCATCCATGCTGCTATCGAAACAGCAAAAGCTTCAGGCAAGCCATCTTTGATTGAAGTGAAGACGGTTATTGGATACGGTTCTCCAAACAAACAAGGAACTAATGCTGTACACGGCGCCCCTCTTGGAGCAGATGAAACTGCATCAACTCGTCAAGCCCTCGGTTGGGACTACGAACCATTTGAAATTCCAGAACAAGTATATGCTGATTTCAAAGAACATGTTGCAGACCGTGGCGCATCAGCTTATCAAGCTTGGACTAAATTAGTTGCAGATTATAAAGAAGCTCATCCAGAACTGGCTGCAGAAGTAGAAGCCATCATCGACGGACGTGATCCAGTCGAAGTGACTCCAGCAGACTTCCCAGCTTTAGAAAATGGTTTTTCTCAAGCAACTCGTAATTCAAGTCAAGACGCCTTGAATGTTGTGGCAGCTAAATTACCAACCTTCCTAGGTGGATCAGCTGACCTAGCTCACTCAAACATGACTTATATCAAGACTGACGGACTTCAAGACGATGCCAATCGCTTGAACCGCAACATTCAGTTTGGTGTTCGTGAATTTGCAATGGGAACGATCTTGAACGGGATGGCTCTTCACGGTGGACTTCGTGTATACGGTGGTACTTTCTTCGTCTTCTCTGACTATGTGAAAGCAGCTGTTCGCTTGTCAGCCTTACAAGGACTTCCTGTGACTTATGTCTTTACCCACGATTCAATCGCAGTTGGGGAAGACGGTCCAACTCATGAACCAGTTGAACACTTAGCCGGTCTTCGTGCTATGCCAAATCTAAATGTTTTCCGTCCAGCAGATGCGCGTGAAACGCAAGCAGCTTGGTACCTTGCAGTGACAAGTGAGAAAACACCAACTGCCCTTGTCTTGACACGCCAGAACTTGATTGTTGAAGATGGAACAGACTTCGACAAGGTTGCAAAAGGTGCCTATGTTGTCTATGAAAATGCAGCAGACTTTGATACGATCTTGATTGCGACAGGTTCAGAGGTTAATCTTGCTGTCTCAGCTGCCAAAGAATTGGCTAGTCAAGGTGCAAAAGTCCGCGTAGTCAGCATGCCATCTACAGATGTCTTTGATAAACAAGATACAGCATACAAGGAAGAAATTCTTCCAAATGCAGTCCGCCGTCGTGTTGCAGTCGAAATGGGTGCAACTCAAAGCTGGTACAAATACGTTGGTCTTGATGGTGCCGTTCTAGGTATTGATACCTTCGGAGCCTCTGCCCCAGCACCAAAAGTATTGGCAGAATATGGCTTTACTGTAGAAAATCTTGTAAAAGTTGTTCAAAACTTGAAATAATCCTAAAAATCAGGGCGCAAGCTCTGGTTTTTCTTACTAGAAAAGCAAGGTACAATCTTGTAAAAGTAACTGAAATTTGATATAGTAGTTCTATGTAAAAGACAAAGGAGAATATAATGGAATCACAATATACATTTTTAATCATTCTTGTGGCTATGGTGGGCTTGATGTTCTTTACGCAACGCTCTCAAAAGAAACAAGCACAAAAGCGTATGGAAAGCTTGAATAAATTACAAAAAGGCTATGAAGTGATTACAATCGGGGGCCTTTATGGAACAGTCGATGAAGTAGATACGGAGAAGGGAACAATTGTTCTTGACGTAGATGGAGTTTACTTGACTTTTGAACTAGCTGCTATCAAGACAGTATTACCGCTGAAAGAAACAGCTTCACTAGAAGGCGCAATTGAAAAATAAGACGGGATCACGAACTCCCGTTTTTCTATAAAAGAAAGGAAGTGGGATGAAAAAATTAGTCTTTGTCTGTCTGGGAAATATTTGCCGTAGCCCTATGGCCGAGTTTGTTATGAAATCAATGACAGATAACTACGAAATCCAAAGTCGAGCAACTTCCTCTTGGGAACATGGCAATCCGATTCATAAGGGGACTCAGGGAATTTTTCAACAGTATGAGATTCCTCATGACAAGAACAAGACATCGCTTCAGATTAGTAAGGAAGATTTTGAAGCCTTTGATTATATTATCGGAATGGACGCTTCAAATATTTCTGACTTACGTCAGATGTGTCCAGCAGACTGTCAAGATAAGATTTGCTCATTTGCATTTGAAAGTGTTCCAGACCCTTGGTATACAGGAGATTTTGAGGAAACCTATCGACGTGTTCAGGAGGGTTGTCAAGCATGGTTAGAACGTTTAGAAAAGGAGAGTGAAGGTGGAAAATCTTAAGAATTTTTATGAAAAGTATCGAGTGTATCTGACTCGTCCACGTTTAGAGCTTTTAGCAGTAGTTACCATTGTTTTTTGTGCTGTACTCGTCTTTTTTCTAAATATTCCCGGAAAAGGTGTTCTAAAGCTTGATAATGGAACGATTGTTTACGATGGCAGTCTTGTCCGTGGTAAAATGAATGGGCAAGGTACCATTACCTTCCAAAATGGAGACCAATATACAGGTGGCTTCAACAATGGAGCCTTCAATGGAAAAGGTACTTTTCAATCTAAAGAAGGTTGGACCTACGAAGGTGATTTTGTAAATGGTCAGGCTGAAGGAAAAGGAAAACTAACAACAGAACAAGAAGTTGTTTATGAAGGGACTTTTAAACAAGGGGTTTTTCAACAAAAATAAAGCCTCCTTATCAAAGGAGGTATTGTTAGAAGTTTTAAGTAAGCGCTTACTTGCAAATCCTTTTCTTTCCAAATCCCTCTTCCAAGCAAGTTTGTGAAATAAAAAATATTTGAAATAAATTTCACAAACTTCAAAGATAAAACCTGATAAGAAAAGAAAATGAGAAAAGTTTCACAAGAGTTTAAAAATTCTTTGTGAAATGTTTATGAAACTGTTTACAAAGTTGAAATAATGCGTTATAATAAACTTGTGAAAAAATTAACAAAGGATATCGATCCTTGAAAGCTATGGAGGAAAATATGGCTGATAAAAAAACTGTGACACCAGAGGAAAAGAAACTCGTTGCTGAAAAACACGTAGATGAGTTGGTTCAAAAAGCTCTAGTTGCCCTTGAAGAAATGCGTAAATTGGATCAAGAGCAAGTTGACTACATCGTTGCCAAAGCATCAGTAGCAGCTTTGGATGCCCACGGAGAATTGGCTTTACATGCCTTTGAAGAAACAGGACGTGGTGTATTTGAAGATAAAGCAACTAAGAACTTGTTTGCCTGTGAACACGTAGTAAACAACATGCGCCACACTAAGACAGTTGGCGTTATCGAAGAAGACGATGTAACAGGATTGACTCTTATTGCTGAACCAGTTGGTGTTGTTTGTGGTATTACTCCAACAACCAACCCAACTTCAACAGCTATTTTCAAATCATTGATTGCTTTGAAAACACGTAATCCAATCGTCTTTGCCTTCCACCCATCAGCTCAAGAGTCATCAGCTCACGCAGCTCAAATCGTTCGTGATGCAGCTATCGCAGCTGGTGCTCCTGAAAACTGTGTGCAATGGATTACTCAACCATCTATGGAAGCAACAAGTGCCCTTATGAACCACGAAGGTGTTGCGACAATCCTTGCAACAGGTGGTAATGCCATGGTTAAGGCGGCTTACTCATGTGGTAAACCAGCTCTTGGGGTAGGTGCCGGAAACGTTCCAGCTTATGTTGAAAAATCAGCAAACATTCGTCAAGCAGCACACGATATCGTCATGTCTAAATCATTTGATAATGGTATGGTCTGTGCATCTGAACAAGCGGTTATCATTGATAAAGAAATTTACGATGAATTTGTAGCAGAGTTCAAATCTTACCACACTTACTTTGTAAACAAAAAAGAAAAAGCTCTTCTTGAAGAATTCTGTTTCGGCGTGAAAGCAAACAGCAAAAACTGTGCTGGTGCAAAATTGAACGCTGACATCGTTGGTAAACCAGCAACTTGGATTGCAGAACAAGCAGGATTTACAGTTCCAGAAGGAACAAACATTCTTGCTGCAGAATGTAAAGAAGTTGGTGAAAACGAGCCATTGACTCGTGAAAAATTGTCACCAGTTATCGCAGTTTTGAAATCTGAAAGCCGTGAAGATGGTATTACTAAGGCTCGTCAAATGGTTGAATTTAACGGTCTTGGTCACTCGGCAGCCATCCATACAGCTGACGAAGAATTGACTAAAGAATTTGGTAAAGCTGTTAAAGCTATTCGTGTTATCTGTAACTCACCTTCTACTTTCGGTGGTATCGGGGACGTTTACAATGCCTTCTTGCCATCATTGACACTTGGATGTGGTTCTTACGGACGCAACTCAGTTGGGGATAACGTTAGTGCCATTAACCTCTTGAATATCAAAAAAGTCGGAAGACGGAGAAATAATATGCAGTGGTTTAAAGTTCCTTCAAAAATTTACTTCGAACGCAATTCTATCCAATACCTTCAAACATGTGAAGATATTGAACGCGTTCTGATTGTTACAGACAAATCTATCGAAAAACTCGGTTTCGTTCAACGTGTTATCGATCAATTGAACGCACGTAGCAACCGTGTAACTATCCAAGTCTTCTCAGATGTTGAACCAGATCCAGACATCACAACTGTAGAACGTGGTGCTGAGGTGATGAAAGCATTTGAACCAGACACAATCATTGCTCTTGGTGGTGGTTCACCAATGGATGCAGCCAAAGTAATGTGGCTCTTCTACGAACAACCAGAAATCGACTTCCGTGACTTGGTTCAAAAATTCATGGATATCCGTAAACGCGCCTTCCGCTTCCCATCACTTGGTAAGAAAGCGAAGTACATCGGTATCCCAACAACTTCAGGTACTGGTTCAGAAGTAACACCATTTGCCGTTATCTCTGATAAGAAAAACAACCGCAAATACCCATTGGCTGACTACTCATTGACACCGACTATTGCCATTGTTGACCCTGCTTTGGTTGAATCAGTTCCAGACTTTATCGCTGCTGATACAGGTATGGATGTCTTGACACACGCGACTGAAGCCTACACTTCAAACTTTGCTAACGACTATACAGACGGTATTGCGCTTCAAACAATCAAACTTGTCTTTGAATGGTTGGAAAAATCTGTTAAGACAGCTGACCCAGAAGCTCGTGAGAAAATGCACAATGCGTCTACAATGGCTGGTATGGCCTTCGCCAATGCCTTCCTTGGAATGAGCCACTCAATGGCCCATAAGATTGGTGGTGTTCATCACACTGTTCACGGACGTACAAATGCTATCTTGCTTCCGTACGTTATCCGTTACAACGGAACTCGTCCAGCTAAGACTACTACATGGCCTAAATACAACTACTGGAAAGCTGATGAGAAATTCCAAGACATCGCGAAAATGCTTGGCTTGCCTCACTCAACTCCAGAAGAAGCAGTTGAGGCATACGCTAAAGCTGTTTACGAACTTGGTGTTGCAGTAGGTATCAAGATGAACTTCCAGGATCAAGGAATTGATGAAAAAGCTTGGAAAGACAGCTTGCATGAAATTGCTTTGCTTGCTTATGAAGACCAATGTTCTCCTGCTAACCCACGCTTGCCAATGGTAGCTGACATGGAAGAAATTATGGCAGATGCATATTATGGCTACAAAGAAAGACCAGGACGCCGTAAATAATTGTTATCAGTTTAGAGGCAGGAGTTATCCTGTCTCTTTTTTGTAATTCTATTTGAAAAATGGTATAATCATCGCATATATTTATTTGAAAATCAAATCTTTAATAATCATGCGAGGGGCAAATGAACAAGATAAATGAGTTAGGGGATAAAGTGCGACTTTTAAGAGAGGAGAAAGGCCTTAGTCGTCCAGTTTTTTGCGGAGATGAGTCTGAATTATCAGTGCGTCAGTTGGTGCGGATTGAAAAAGGAGAATTTCGCCCGACGATAAAAACCCTAGAATATATTGCAGATAGATTAGAAATTCCGTCCTACGTCTTGATGCCAGATTATAAGGAATTGCCTAAACGCTACCAAGAATTAAAGTACTTTCTTTTACATCATCCTGACTATGGAGACAAGGAGTTGCAGGAACAAAAGGAAGAATATTTCGATGAGATTTTTGAGAATTTTTATGATGATTTGCCACGTGATGAGAAAGTGCTAGTGGATTGTCTTCAAGCTATAGATGCAGTGAGAATGACTAGTAATTCCTTATATGGAAGCAGTGTGATTGAGGACAGTCTTCAAGACTTGCTATCCAGAGATGTATATAAAGCCGAGGACTTGTTGAAACTGAGACTGTATTTCAACTGTCAGTTAATGGATGGTTTAAATATGGGTGAGATAAAAGAATCTGAGCATGAAACCATTCTTTGTTTTCATGACAAACTAAGTTCTCAGGTTGATAAGATAGAGTTCGATTGTTTGGACTTACTTAGAGACTCCTTGTTAGCTTCTTTAACTTGTATAGAGATTATGGGGTTGCTTCCTTATTTTAAGAGGGCAGTCGAGACCTTAAATAAAATAGGGCAAAAAACACGAGATTTTCAAAAACAACCGATTGTCTTGATGGTGGAGTGGAAATATTATATTCAGACGGATTATGATACAGCCAAACAAAAGTATGAAGAAGCAAAAATGATGGCGAGGATGTTTGGCAATGAGAAGTTAATCGTTAGTTTAGATAAGGAATGGAGCGAGGATCTAGAAAGATATCGTTAAAGAGTTTATAGGAGTGACATTTCTGTCATTGAGGAAATGCCGCTTTTTTGTTACAATGAATTTTATACTCAATGAAAATCAAAGAGCAAACTAGGAAACTAGCCGCAGGCTGTACTTGAGTACGGCAAGGCGACGTTGACGTGGTTTGAAGAGATTTTCGAAGAGTATTACTTGATATACATCCAGAAGCAAACGAGGCAATAGAGAGAAAATTCTAAGTAGTAGGCCTATAGGGTCAATCAACTTGAAGGATTTTCTATAAGTGTGATGTATGACGATAACAGTTTTAAACAAGGGGGAAAGAATGTCCATTTTATCCATTAAAAATATTTCAAAGTTTTACACTTTGGACGGTAAACATCAAGAGCAGGCTCTAAGAAATGTTAACCTGCAGATTGCAAAAGGTAAAATTACAGCGATTTACGGTCCATCAGGCTGTGGCAAAACCAGTCTACTCAATATCATCAGCGGTTTAGATAGACAATATGAAGGAGATTTAGAGTTTAAAGGGGAATCCCTCCGTGACTTATCAGAGATTGAACTAACTCAATTTCGTAAAGATAAGATTGGATTTGTGTTTCAAAACTTTAACCTCATTCCTCATCAGTCTGTTTTGGACAATGTCAAGCTACCTCTCTATGTCAAAGATTTATCTGACAGGGAGATGACAATGATTGCAAAGGAGCAATTAAGTAACTTGGGTATGGAGACTTTTATGGCTAAAAATGTTAAACAACTTTCTGGTGGGCAAAAGCAACGTGTAGCAATCGCGCGTGCACTGGTAAATCAGCCTGATATGATTGTAGCAGATGAGCCAACGGGTTCGCTGGATTCTCAATCCCAAGAAATGGTATTGGAAGTATTTAAAAATTTAGCCCAAACAGGGAAAACAGTATTGATCGTAACCCATAATCCAGAGGTTGCCGAGTATGCAGATGTGATTATCAAAATGAAGGATGGTGAAGTTGTTGAAGAAGTCAAAAAATAAAGGATTATCATTGAAAAACAAATTCAAACTTTCTTTAAATAACTTTATGGAAAGAAAGTGGCGTAACCTATTGATTGCGCTAGCAACCTCAATCGGTTTTGTAGGAGTCTTAATTTCTTTCGGCTTGGGAAATGCATTGATTTCGATGATTGATGAAAATACGAATGGAGGTCAAATCCCTTCTCAAGTTCAGATTGCTTTAAACACAAAAAATGTTGGACGAGGCTTTTTGAACCAAGATGATAAGAACTATATCACGGATACAGTTGGGAAAGAAGCTATTAAATATTTGGAGAGTCCTTTTGGGATGATCATGTCAAATATGACTATAGATGGTCAAGAAATGGATCTGAGTCAAACGATGCCTTCTTATGCTCAAGTAGTGAGTCTATATGAGGATACAAGTATTTCTGTTAGTAGTAATGAGGCGGACAAAGTATTAGCCGGTTCCCTCTATACTGATTCAAATGAACAGGGCTTGACGATTCCAAGCAGTTTACTAAAAAATTGGAATGAACAGACAGGAAAAAATCTGACAGCTAGTGATGTTATTGGCAAATCAGTCTCAGCCAGCATTGTAGAAAATGCTGCTGAAGCTAGCAAGACTGCTCAATTTCAAACAAAGATTGTACGTGTGATCAATGATGAAGATGACCTGGAGGACAGCAACAGTTTCATGCCGTCTCATCAAATGGAAACGATTTTGAAAGAAGCTGAATTTACAAAAGCTGTATCTTATTTTATCTTGGAACTCAAAGATCCATCACAAACAAAAGCGATAACAGAAGAATTGCAGAAAAACAAGAAGTATACTGTTCTTTCTCAACAGAAGGTTCTTGATATTGTGATTACTTTTATTCGTGTCATTCAGGGATTGTTGATTGTACTTTCATCACAAGCTATTGTGGTAGCAGCGGTCATGATTGGTATCATCATTTACATCAATATTATGCAACGTTCTAAGGAAATAGGCGTCATGAAGGCAGTTGGTTATCAAAATCGTGATGTCAAAGGAATTTTTATTTACGAGGCTATCTGGATTGTAGGAATCGCCTTGCTGCTGGCATTTTTGGTTGCACAAGGGGTGGGAAGTTTGGCGAATGCGGTTGTAAATCACTTTTACCCATCTATCACTAAGGTTTTTGAATTAAATCTTTTATCTGTTTTAGGAACTCTAGCTTTCGCTCTATTACTTGGTTATGTCTCAGCCTACTTCCCAGCGCGTAAAATTAGTAAAATGGATCCTGTAGAATCGCTACGGTATGAATAGTCAAGTGTGTTACTAGGTTATCGTCTTCCAAAAAGAAACTAACATAGAAAAACAATGCCCGTACTTGCAATTAAACTTAAATAGTTATATAATAGGTTTGTTGAAAGGTGATTTGTAGTGATTCAAGTTACTCTTTTCACAATAAAAATTTCATGATTTTCATAAGGAGGAAATCACTAATGGTAGTTAAAGTTGGTATTAACGGTTTCGGACGTATCGGTCGTCTTGCTTTCCGTCGTATCCAAAACGTAGAAGGTGTTGAAGTTACACGCATCAACGACCTTACAGATCCAGTTATGCTTGCACACTTGTTGAAATACGACACAACTCAAGGTCGTTTCGACGGTACTGTTGAAGTTAAAGAAGGTGGATTTGAAGTTAACGGTAAATTCGTTAAAGTTTCTGCTGAACGTGATCCAGAGCAAATCGACTGGGCTACTGACGGTGTAGAAATCGTTCTTGAAGCTACTGGTTTCTTTGCTAAGAAAGAAGCAGCTGAAAAACACCTTAAAGGTGGAGCTAAAAAAGTTGTTATCACTGCTCCTGGTGGAAACGACGTTAAAACAGTTGTATTTAACACTAACCACGATGTTCTTGATGGTACTGAAACAGTTATCTCAGGTGCTTCATGTACTACAAACTGCTTGGCTCCTATGGCTAAAGCTCTTCAAGACAACTTTGGTGTTGTTGAAGGATTGATGACTACTATCCACGCTTACACTGGTGACCAAATGATCCTTGACGGACCACACCGTGGTGGTGACCTTCGCCGTGCTCGCGCTGGTGCTGCAAACATCGTTCCTAACTCAACTGGTGCTGCGAAAGCTATCGGTCTTGTAATCCCAGAATTGAACGGTAAACTTGACGGATCTGCACAACGCGTTCCAACTCCAACAGGATCAGTTACTGAATTGGTAGCAGTTCTTGAAAAGAACGTTACTGTTGATGAAGTAAACGCAGCTATGAAAGCAGCTTCAAACGAATCATACGGTTACACAGAAGATCCAATCGTATCTTCAGATATCGTAGGTATGTCTTACGGTTCATTGTTTGACGCAACTCAAACTAAAGTTCTTGACGTTGACGGTAAACAATTGGTTAAAGTTGTATCATGGTACGACAACGAAATGTCATACACTGCACAACTTGTTCGTACTCTTGAATACTTCGCAAAAATCGCTAAATAATTCTTGAGTCGATAAAAAGCAAGGCCTATTGGTCTTGCTTTTCTTATATGGAAAAATGGATGACACAATCATCCATTCTTTTTTAATTCTTTTTCAAAAGTATTCGAGAGGGCAGTGAAGTTTAATTTTTCTAATGTAAGTGGATGGGTAAAGGACAGTCGGAAGGCGTGGAGCATAAGCCGACTCGTCTTTGAATTGCTGTTATAGAGAGGGTCGCCCAAAATAGGGAAGTTATGATGCGAAAGGTGCACACGAATCTGATGGGTTCGCCCTGTCTTTAGTTTACAACGGACAAGGGTCGTTTTGTTTGGGAATTGCTTTAATCTGCTTACATGCGTTTCAGCATATTGCCCATTTTTTGTATCAACTATTCGTTTTCTGCGGTCATGGCGATCACGCCCAATTTTGTCTTTGAAAACAAGTTCTTTGCTGTTGATATTTCCGTCAACAAGCGCCCAATATTCCCTAGAAATCTCTTTTTTCTCCAATAAGCGGTTGAGAATGGGCAGGATAAAAGGATTTTTGGCAAAGAGAACCAAGCCACTGGTTTCCATGTCCAGACGATGAACGACATAGCAGGTTTGGCCAACATAGGCACTGACATGGTTAAGAAGGGCGATTTCGTTTGGCTGATTACCATGCGTTTTCATCCCCTCTGGTTTGTTTACAATAATCAAGTGTTGATCTTGATAAACTTCCTGCACTAAGTCTGGGTTGCCCCAAGGGATTTCTTTTTCGGGATAATCTTCCTCGTCAAAAGTCAACTGGCAAACATCTCCAGGACTTACCATCTCGTTCCAATGAACTTCTCGCTGATTAATCAAAATGTGTTTCTTGATTCTTAAAAAATGACGGATTTTTCTAGGGATAAGGAGTTGTTCCTCCAGTAATTGCTTAACCGTCATTGGAGGTAGAGAGTCTGGTAATGTAAATGTGAATTTCATACAGATATTGTAACAAAAAAAGCCCTATTTGGATAGGAAATAGCTAAATTCTTGTCTTCCTATGATGAAGATGATAAAATAAACGCATGAAATTAGATAAATTATTCGAGAAATTTCTTTCTCTTTTTAAAAAAGAAACAAGTGAATCAGAGGATTCTGGGTCTACTAGCTTACGTCGCTCTCGTAGTGATCGAAAAAAATTAGCCCAAGTGGGTCCGATTCGAAAATTCTGGCGTCGTTATCATTTAACAAAGATTGTCCTTATACTAGGTTTGAGTGCAGGCTTGTTAGTTGGAACCTATTTGTTTGCTGTAGCCAAGTCAACCAATGTCAATGATTTGCAAAAAGCCTTGAAAACTCGGACTATTATTTTTGACCGTGAAGAAAAAGAGGCTGGTGCCTTGTCTGGTCAAAAAGGAACCTACGTTGAACTGATTGACATCAGTAAAAATTTACAGAATGCCGTTATTGCGACAGAAGACCGTTCTTTCTATAAAAATGACGGAATTAACTATGGCCGTTTCTTCTTGGCGATTGTCACTGCTGGTCGTTCAGGTGGTGGTTCTACTATTACCCAACAGTTGGCTAAAAATGCCTATCTGTCTCAGGATCAAACTGTTGAGAGAAAAGCAAAAGAATTTTTCCTTGCCTTAGAATTAACAAAAAAATATAGTAAGGATCAAATTCTAACCATGTACCTTAACAATGCCTATTTTGGAAATGGTGTGTGGGGTGTAGAAGATGCGAGTAAGAAATACTTTGGAGTTTCTGCATCAGAAGTGAGTTTGGATCAAGCTGCGACTCTGGCAGGGATGCTCAAGGGACCGGAACTGTATAACCCCTTGAAATCTGTAGAAGATTCTACTAATCGTCGTGATACTGTCTTGCAGAATATGGTTGCAGCGGGTTACATTGATAAAAACCAAGAAACCGAAGCTGCAGAAGTTGATATGACTTCGCAATTACACGATAAGTATGAAGGGAAAATCTCAGATTACCGCTATCCTTCTTACTTTGATGCTGTGGTTAATGAAGCTGTTTCCAAGTATAATTTAACAGAGGAAGAGATTGTCAATAATGGCTACCGCATTTACACAGAGCTGGACCAAAACTACCAAGCAAATATGCAGGTTGTCTATGAAAACACCTCGCTATTTCCGAGGGCAGAGGATGGAACATTTGCTCAATCAGGAAGTGTAGCTCTTGAACCGAAAACAGGGGGAGTTCGTGGAGTTGTCGGTCAAGTTGCTGACAATGATAAAACTGGATTCCGGAATTTCAACTATGCAACTCAATCAAAACGTAGCCCTGGTTCTACAATTAAGCCTTTAGTTGTTTATACGCCAGCAGTTGAGGCAGGTTGGGCTTTGAATAAGCTCTTGGATAACCATACCATGCAGTATGACAGCTATAAGGTTGATAACTATGCAGGAATTAAAACGAGTCGAGAAGTTCCTATGTATCAAGCCTTGGCAGAATCGCTTAATCTACCTGCTGTTGCCATTGTTAATGATTTGGGCCTTGACAAGGCTTTTGAGGCAGGAGAAAAATTTGGACTCAACATGGAAAAGGTCGACCGTGTTCTCGGCGTCGCTTTAGGAAGTGGTGTCGAAACCAATCCTCTGCAAATGGCTCAAGCATATGCTGCCTTTGCAAATGAAGGTTTAATGCCGGAAGCTCATTTTATTAGTAGAATTGAAAATGCTAGTGGTCAGGTCATTGCGAGCCATAAACATTCACAAAAACGAGTGATTGATAAAGCTGTAGCTGACAAGATGACTAGTATGATGTTGGGTACATTTACAAACGGAACAGGTATTAGTTCATCACCTGCAGACTATGTCATGGCAGGGAAAACTGGTACAACTGAAGCAGTTTTCAATCCGGAGTACACAAGTGACCAGTGGGTAATTGGTTATACTCCGGATGTGGTGATTAGTCATTGGCTTGGTTTTCCAACCACTGATGAAAATCACTATCTAGCGGGTTCTACATCAAATGGTGCTGCTCATGTCTTTAGAAATATTGCAAATACCATTTTACATTATACACCAGGAAGTACCTTTACAGTTGAAAATGCATATAAGAAAAACGGAATTGCACCAGCTAACACAAAAAAACAAGTACAAACCAATGATAATAGCCAGACAGATGATAATTTGTCTGATATTCGAGGACGTGCGCAAAGTCTAGTAGATGAGGCTAGTCGGGCTATCTCGGATGCGAAGATTAAGGAAAAGGCTCAAACAATATGGGATTCGGTAGTCAATCTATTTCGCTAAGATGCTTGTCAAAGCCTAGCTTTCTTGTTATAATAGATAAGATGGAGGCGTTATGGCACTAAAAAAAGCAAGCCTAGCTTGTGCGGTTTGTGGTTCGAGAAACTATTCAATCAAGATTAGTGGAACCCCCAAGCCTACACGACTAGAAGTAAATAAATTTTGTAAGCATTGTGGCAAGTACACTACACACAGAGAAACGAGATAGGAGAGAGCGATGCGTTTTATTGGAGATATTTTTAGACTTCTTAAAGACACAACATGGCCAACTCGCAAGGAAAGCTGGAGAGATTTTCGTTCTATCATGGAATACACAGCTTTCTTTGTAGTAATTATTTACATTTTTGACCAGTTGATTGTTTCAGGTTTGATTCGATTTATTAACATTTTTTAGAAGAGTAGTGAAAGTACACTAAAAATCTTCTATTTATGAAAGGAAATATCATGGATAGTTTTGATAAAGGGTGGTTTGTTTTACAAACTTATTCTGGTTATGAAAATAAGGTAAAAGAAAATTTATTACAACGTGCACAAACCTACAATATGTTGGATAATATTTTACGCGTTGAAATTCCAACGCAAACAGTGCAAGTTGAAAAAAATGGAAAGAGAAAAGAAGTAGAAGAAAATCGCTTTCCAGGTTATGTTCTTGTAGAAATGGTCATGACAGATGAAGCTTGGTTTGTTGTTCGAAACACACCAAATGTTACAGGATTCGTCGGATCTCACGGAAATAGATCAAAACCAACTCCATTATTGGAACAAGAAATTCGTGATATCTTGGTTTCTATGGGACAAACTGTACAAGAGTTTGATATCGATGTTGAAGTTGGTCAAACTGTACGTATTATTGATGGTGCTTTTGCAGACTACACTGGTAAGATTACAGAAATTGATAATAACAAAGTGAAGATGATTATCTCTATGTTTGGTAATGACACAGTTGCAGAAGTAAACCTAAACCAAATCGCAGAATTATAACCCAAAGAGAGGCAAGACCTCTCTTTTTTGTGCAGTTGAGACGGTGTAGAGAACAGAATGGATGAAATGTGCCAAAAGTGTTTCTGAATCTGTTAGACTGTACACAGAAAGGGGAAAAGAATGATTAAAGAATTGTATGAAGAAGTCCAGGGAATTATATATAAGTGTAGAAATGAATATTACCTTCATTTATGGGAGCCATCGGACTGGGACCAAGAGGGAATGATTTGCTTACATGAATTGATTAGTAGAGAAGAAGGACTAGTAGAAGATATTCCTCGTTTACGTAAATACTTCAAAACTAAATTCCGTAATCGAATTTTAGACCATATCCGTAAACAAGAAAGCCACAAACGAAGATATGATAAAGAACCTTATGAAGAAGTGGGTGAAATCAGTCATCGTATAAGTAATGGAGGACTCTGGCTAGACGATTATTATCTCTTTCATGAAACACTAAGAAATTATAGAAACAAACAAAG